>CAYGKC010000005.1:16045-23689 GCA_964350585.1 uncultured Gammaproteobacteria bacterium | reverse complement strand
ACTTTTTCATTATAATTCTTAATCTTATACTGACCATAATCAACAACACCGGTATCGACATATGTCGTATCAGGTTTTATTTTTCCTTCGTTAAGAGCTGCTGCAATGGTAATTGTCTTAAAAACTGATCCGAGTTCAAAGGCATTGAAAATTGCTGGATTATTATAAACGTTAATATCATCAACTTCGTTATACTTCTCCGGACTATAATCAGGAAATGAACACATAGCGATTACGGCGCCGGTCTTAGGATCCATGACTACTATTGTTCCTCCTTTTGCCTTAGATTGCTTTACCATTAGATAAAGCTCTTGGCACGCCTTGAACTGTATTGGTCTTTCAATTGTCAGTACTAGGCTTTGTCCATCTACCTTTTCTTTTATGGAATTTCCGCCTACAGCTATAAAATTACCTAGCGCATCTTTTTGCGACTTAATTTCCCCAGATTCTCCTGCTAAAATATTATTAAAATAGCCTTCTAAACCGTATTTTCCTTTTCTTTCATCTCCATCAAACCCCAAAAATCCAAAAATATGCCCATTCATTCCTTGCTCCGGATAAAATCTCCAAACCTCTTCCTTGAAACCGATTCCTTCCAACTCCAATTCTTTTATCTTTTCAACTTTATCATCTGAAAGTTTTTGACTTATCGGTTCATAAAGCCTATTAGGCTTTTTAAATATCGAAACTAGCCTATTAATTTCAATTTGTTTTTGCTCCTCCATCCACTTTTCTTTTCTATTTGCTTGGAGCTCTTGCGCTAATATAGGATCTATATTACTCAATGAAGTACTCGAATACTTAACCTGACTGTAGTCTAATTTTTCAGGCAAACCAAGTATCTCAAAAAGAGATTCTGCAGTTGATGTTGGATCTTTTATATTTACCGGTACGGCATAAACAGTACTTAATTTTTGGTTTGTAACTAATGGAAATAAAGTATTTTTATCTCCCCTACTTTCAACTACATAAATTGATCCCCTCTCAGGAAACAACTTCCTATACAATTCATGTTGTCCTGAAGCTAAATCTCCGTAAAATCCCCCTTTTAATACTTGCAAATCAAAAAGTCGGCCAATTATAATGACCGACACAAATATAAAAATAAAGGCCAGAATCTTCAATCTAATTTCACTTATTGTTGTTTTACTCCTTAAAACTGAGGATCTCCATTGCATAAATAAGGCTTTATAAATAAAACAAAAGCGCAAGAAAATTTTTCCAGCAAATAACTAATAAAAACTATCTTAAGGCTACTGCGCCGTTTACATTAATTACATCCAAATCAGTGACAGGAACCAAATCCATTTTGGAAATGCTGCCTACGATATTAGCCATAGATTGCCTTTGGATATACACCAAGTCTAATTTCTTATTCTCTTCAGTCAGCTTCGATACTTTTTCTTCCAATCCTTTTATTTCATATCCCTTTACTGAGGTTATGTTTGTTTGGACAAAAAACGCACTTCCTAAAAATACAGTCACGGCGATCATCCAATAATTTACTTTTGAACCGCCAAATAATAAAGAAATTATTTTTGCTGCTCCCTTCTTTTTATTTAATTCCGGGAAATGATGATTGCATTTTTCTTTTTTAAAAAATCGGCACATAATATGGTAAATTAATGATAATTATATTTTTTCGGCCACTCTCAATTTTGCTGACCTGCTTCTGGGATTTTTACTGATTTCTTCCTCTGAAGCAACTATAGGTTTTTTTGTTACCAATTTAAGCCTTGGATAATCCCTTTTTGATTCATCACGAAAATAATTCTTTACAATTCTATCTTCAAGAGAATGAAAAGAAATAATCGCTATTCTGCCTCCGGGATTTAAAATATCTATTGCTTGAGGCAAAACACTTTTTATATTGCCAAGTTCATCATTGACGGCAATCCTCAAGGCTTGGAAAATCCTGGTTGCAGGATTTTTCTTTGACTTAGATTTAAAATGCCTTTTATAAGCATTTGAGACTAGTTGGACAAGCATTTCAACCGTCTCAATTTTATTTCCTTTATTCCTTTGTTCGACAATTTCCTTTGCAATTTTCCAAGCCAAAGGATCTTCACCATATTCATTAAAAATTTTAAATAATTCTTGCTGGCTGTAATTTGCCAATATATCCGCTGCTGTCAAAATATCGGAATTGGTATTAAATCTTAAATCTAGAATCCCTCCATCATTAAAACTGAAGCCTCTGTCTCTTGAACCCAACTGATCTGAAGATAAACCAAGATCAAGCAAAATACCGTCTATTCTTTCAATCCCGTTTTCCCTTACCTGCTGATATATTTTTTTTAAATTCTTATAGTTATCATTTATAAGAATCAAATTTTCATTACTGCTATTTTTTACCACGGCCGGATCCCAATCAATTCCCACAACTTTGCCTTCAGGTTTTACTCTACTTAAAATTTCCAGTGAATGGCCACCTCCACCGAAAGTACAATCAATATAGTTTTTTCCCGGTCCAGGCTCTAAGTAATCTATTACCTCTTTTAACAGGACGGGTTCATGGATGGTTGCCATATTTTCGAAAACTGCTAAGTTAATTTGTAGAGTTCCTTAAATCGTTTAAAGTCTCCGCTATGCTATTGTAATTTTTATCAGTATCTTCTTTATAAGAATTCCATTTATTTTCATCCCAAATTTCCAATCTGTTATATAATCCTGCAATTGTTACGTTTTTTGTTATGCCTGCAAATTTTCTAAGGTAATCGGGCAACATTATTCTTCCTTGCTTATCAAATTCTACTTCAGTGGCACCTGCAAGTATTGCCCTTGAAAATGCACGATTATCAGATTTATCCATTGGCATGCTCGAGATTTTTTCTGCTATTTTTTCCCATTCTTTCTGCGGATACAAGAAAAGGCAGTTGTCCAATCCTTTAGTGACTACTGCTGATTTCAATTCTGCTCTGAATTTAGCAGGAACAGCCACTCTCCCCTTGCTATCCAAGCTATGTGAGTATTGACCAATAAACATTTATTTTTTGTATTTTGCTTTCCTGCAACCCCATCCATGACAATGGAGTTGCAGGCGTAAGCATAATTTTGAATTTCACCACTTTTCCCCATTTACAATCATTATACACCACATATATTGCATGGTCAAACATTATTCTGCATTTTGATAATAAAAAAATACCCGATATTTAGGGTATTTTTTATGAATTAATTAAAAAGTGGATAAAAAGTGGATAACTTTGACTCAATTTATAACAAATTACTATCCAATATTCGGTTCACGGTTATAAAACGGCAAAACTATTTTTTTTGTCTTTTTCTCGTTAAATGCTTTAATGGTTTTTGCAATTAAATCTTCATTATTAACAAAATTTGATAGCTTAATTCCAAAAACCTCAACACCAATAGCAAAAGCCAAAGTATTTGCTACAACCGTTCCTATTCTCACCGAAGTAAATCCTCCCGGACCTGAAACTACACCAATTCCCTTTATTTTTTTTAAGTTAATTTTATTGGTTTTGAGAATTTTATCGATCAAAACTAAAAGTTTTTCTGATTGCTTATGTTCTCCCCTTGCCTGAGAAATTTTAAAATTTTTTTCATCCTTTGCCAAAATAACTTCAATTTTTTTATCTTCTATTGTGTTAATTATTAAATACATAAATGATTTTTAAATTTAACTTAAAACAGAAACTTAATAAATTATTATCGGCGTACCGAGATCAGCCCAATCATAGATAAGTTTTGCATGGGGCGTATACATATTTACGCAACCATGGCTCATTTGATGACCGAAATTACTATGCCAATAAGTGCCATGTATTGTATATGGACCGCTAAAAGATAAAACCCAAGGCACATTAGGCAAATCATAATTCATCGGATTTCCTCGACCATAATACCAAGCCATTCTAACATTGGCTCTCTTATTATAAATTTTAAAACTGCCTTTTGGCGTAGGTGTCTTAGCCTTGCCAGATGAAATTAAAAAAGTATCTAATTTTTTGCCATCTTGCCAAAAAGAAAGCTCTTGAGTTTTCAAATTTACTTCAATAAATTTATACTCTTGACTTTTAATGTCTTTAGCTATTCTCTGTGGAATAGCGATGATCTCAATTTTTTTATCATTATCAATATCACCAACTGCCAACGCCAAGCCACCCTTATATTTTACATTTTCAAAAGCCGTAAATTCATTTAAAATTGTTCCGTCAATTTTTAAAACCTTTATTTTATAATCTCCGTTAAAAGCAGGAGCAACAACTATTTCGTCTTTCCCATCACCATCAAAATCTCCTGAAGCCACATTTACACCATTTATATAGTTTTCACCATAAGGAAACATTTCCTTAATTATTTCAAGGTTGGAGTCTAAAATTATTACTTGTGACTTATTGCCATATCCAGCCCCTATGATTATTTCCTTTTTACCATCACCATTTACATCTCCTGCCGCCAAATTAATACCTCCTGCCGCTGCTAACTCTATTTTTTTGGATTTTAATTCCTTTCCTTTATAATCAAAAACCTTGATCTCCGCTTCTCTATTTAAATTCGGACCGGCAATTATCTCCGCTTTACCGTCACCGATAATGTCTGCAGCAATAGCCTTAACTCCCGTCCTTTCATCTTTACTATAAGCAAAAAAGTTTGATATGTTTAATCCTCCTGATTTAAAAATTCTTATTTGTGGTCCGCCCCTGTAACCGGCACTAACTATAAATTCATCATTTCCATCACCATCTACATCCCCAGTCGAGATAGAAGATCCACCTTTGAATTTTAGATCAAAAACATCCAAAAGATATTCAAACTCACCGGTAGTTTTAAAAATTTCTATAATGGGAGCATTACCGCTTCCTCTGCTGGCAACTATTTTCTTTTCACCATTTGAAAAGTTTGCTATCGCAATATCAGAATTACCAACATAATCAGAGTAAAAGACACTAAAAGAACCTTTTACCTTCCCATCTTTATCAAAAATTTTTATTTCTGGACCAGTTTTGGCGCTTGCTAGCAAGGGAGTAATGCCAATAAAACATATCAGCAATACAACAGTGGCAAAAAAGGTGCTTCTTTTCTTATACACGTTCTATTTTTGTTTTATTAATTTTATCAACTAAAATCAAATTTTTATTCTCAATAAGATCATAAAGAAACTTATCGGTTAAACCTCTTCTGTATAGGAAATCCGGCTTACTCATTATGGTATAGTTTATCTGCCTGCCTAATTCTTTTTCAATATCAGTTACTAATCTTTGAAACTTATTTTTGTTAACACTCCCTACCACCAAAACATCTGTGGGCGCATTTTCCCTCCCAACAAAAATTCCCGATAACAACAAGTACCAAACTTCGCCCATTTTATCAATCTTTTCCGTAAATGATCTTTCCATTATTAAGTTTGACTTTATCAGAATAGATCTTAATTCATCCAAAAAAAGGAAATTTTTGTTTAACTTGTAATATTTCTTGTTGTCTTTGGTTTCTTTTCCCAATTCCTTTTCAAAATCCTCCTTAGTAAAACTTTGAATAATTCCCATCTTTTCTAAATTTGCCAATTCTCTCCTTGCAGAATTCAAATGAAGATTAAAATTTCTTGAAATTTCTCGAACAAAAAAGAACTTTTCTGAATTGTTTATAAACGCCCTTAACAGGACTACCCTGCTCTTAGAACCAAAAATATGTTCAAGCATAAAAATAACAAAAGTTGATTAAAAAAATATTAGAGACTATATTATTTTGTATTGATTACTGTTTTATTGTATAATAATATCAAATAAGTGTAAAGAAAAAAGGCATATTTACCTTAAAAAAGACAATGCCCTTATTTAGCGTTTAGAATTCGCAAATGGACAACCTATTTTTAGTAAAATATGGCAAATCTATAATAGAAACGACTGATAAACTTTCAGGCGATGCTTTTTGGTGTGTTCCAGAGAGAAATCTTACTAAAAGCCTCGGAACTATTTTTGGCGTCCTCGAATTAAAGGATCAACCGGATAACTTTAGCGAAGCGTTTTATGAAATTATTTCAGATCTTAAGACTGAATACTATCTTCCCCCCTTCGATCTTCAATCTGGGGTGGAAAAAAGGTTTGAAGAATGCATCCAAAGAGCCAACAGGCGCATTCTTAAGGCAATGGAGGATTCCATTGAAGAAATTAATCTTCATGGAATAAATGCCCTAATTGGTCTTTCTTTTAAAAATAGTATAATAATCGCTTACGCCGGTGAAATCAAAGCTCTGCTTATACACTTAAGAAAAGACGGTCAAAATATTGCAATTGATATTATTGGTGATGAAAATAGAACCATTAAGCCTGAAAAGCTTTTTTCTAATTTATCTAACGGTAAGATAAGCGGCAGAGACAAAATTTTTATTTTAAGTTCAAGCACTTCCAATTTTATTTCAAGCCCCGACTTAATCAATATAGTAGAATCAAACTCAGTAAACCTTGCTTCAGAAATTGACAATCTTTTGCAATCACAGGCGCAAAAAAACAATTTTTATACCCTAACCATAGAACCAGACCATGATCGAATTGATAACATTCATGAATCTGCCAAAAAAACAGAAGAACACAGCACGCCTCTGACTTCAATAAATTCACTCATCAAGACCCAAAGAAAAACGGAAAAATTCCTTACCCCATCTTCGATGCCTAGTTGGCAAAAAATATTTATCCTCATTCTAAAGGGAATCAAAAAAATCGGAATTTTCCTTTATCCAATTCTCAAGAAATTAATTATCTTTTTATTTGCAAAAATAAAAATTTTATTTCTGCTGATTATAAAGAAAAAAAATAAAAATGAAATAAATTCTTCTACCTCAAATACGCCACCTATTGCAACTAATTCTCCTTATGAACAGTATGATGGGAAATATCCTACACAGTTTAATCAGCCGGGCTTTTTGGGAGCTATCAGCAACTGGCTGAATAAACAAATTTTTAAAATAATTTCTTTAAAAAGAACGCATAAAATTATCCTGCTTTTAGTTTTTATAATGCTGTTTGCCTTCAGTGAAAGCATTGTCTTAATGGAAAAGGGTTCACAACCCAAACCGTTAAAAGAAAATCAAAATATCACCAATAAGATTGAAGATAAAATAAATCTTGCAGAAGCCCAAAATATTTTCAGTGATGAAGCCGGTGCAAAAGCCTTAATTCAGGAGGCGCAAGCTTTGCTTGGAACAATACCAAACAAAAAAAATAATTACTCATTAATAGAAATGCTGCAAAGCAAGATTAACGAAACTAAAATGGCCATAGAGAAAATCTCTTCCATTGATAATCCGCAAATTCTTTTTGACCTTAATGAAATAGGTAAATCTTTGAATTTTGGCTCAGTAATGCTTTCGGGACAAAATTTAATTGCTAGCGCCAATAATAGCGGAGTTTTTCAAATTGATTTAAGCCAAAAACAAGTAAAACCAATAGAATTGAATTCCGATATTGATGTTTCAAAACTTGAACAAATTAATGAAAGAAAATTCCTACTTTTGGACAAAACCAAAGGTGTTTATTCCTTCACAGAAAAAGGAGAGCTAATAAACCTTATTCCAGGCACACAGATAAATGACATTAATTATTATGGAGACAATGTATATACTTTGGATAAAGGCAAAGGGATTATAACAAAATATCAAATAAAAGACGGTAAAGCTTTAGGAGG
>CAYGKC010000005.1:3510-15945 GCA_964350585.1 uncultured Gammaproteobacteria bacterium | reverse complement strand
TTTACTTCCCTAAAATCAATGGCTGTTAGTGAAAAAGAGCAAAAAATATATTTACTCTCGGATAATAAAATATTCATAATAAATACCGGAATTTAAAAAATCTCCCTTTCGGGAGATTTTTAAGTTGTTTACTTATTTCAAAGTTACTGTTCCGCCAGCTGCTTCCAATTCTGCTTTCATTTTTTCAGCTTCTTCTTTCTTAACTCCTTCTTTTACAATTTTAGGTGCGCCATCAACTAAATCTTTAGCTTCCTTAAGGCCTAGTTCTGTTAATGTTCTAACTGCCTTAATTACTGCGATTTTGTTTGCTCCAGATCCAGTTAGCTCTACATCAAAGCTATCCTTTTCTTCTACAGCTTCAGCTGCGGCTCCTGCTGCAGGCATAGCCATAGCTGCTGGGGCGGCGGCGCTTACACCAAATTTTCCTTCAAGAACTTTGACTAATTCTGCTAAATCAATAACAGTTAGTTTTTCGATTTGTTCCACTAATTTTGCAAATTTTTCAGGAACAACAACTTCGTTTTTTTCTTCTGACATAGTTTTAATAAATTATTAGTTATTTTAATTATTTGATTTTTTTTCTTTTACAGCCCCTAGAACATAAACTAAATTCCTTAGATTACCCTGCAACACATTTACAAATCCTGATAAAGGAGAAGCAATGCTTCCAACCGCTTTGGCAAGCAATTCCTGTCTTGATGGCAACTTAGATAAAGCAACTACTTTATCCTTATCAATTGCCAAACCGTCTAAAAATCCACCCGATATAACTGCATCTTGATGATCCTTAACAAATGCAGAAGCGATTTTGGCAGGCGCTATTTCATCTTCAAAACCGAATATTGCGCCAACCTCACCGGTAACTGCTTCATCAATTGAACCAAGGCCTTGGTTTTCAAAACTCTTTTTTAAAAGGGTTTTTTTGGCTACAATATACTGTGATCCTTCATCCTTGCATTTATTTCTTAAAGCATCTATCTCCTTAACGGAAATCTTATTAAAACTGATAAATACAGCTGATTTCATTTGCTCTACTTTTTGAGTCAATGATTTTAAAATCGCTGATTTTTGTGCTTTTGTTTTTGGCATAAAAATTAAATTTTTTAGTTTTTGAAAATTAGAAATTAGGGCAAATATTTTTTTATAAGGTACAATCCCTAATTCCTATTTTTCAAGAACCAACTTATGGAAATAAAAAAACTGTGGATATCCACAGAAAATGCTAAAATAAGCTTTTTCCTCGGCAGGACTTATGTTTTGAATGCACCTGCTGTCTGTGGAACTTTTTAACTGTTTTTATTATAGCAAAATTAGAAAAATTGTCAATACAAATAAAAAAGCGCGAGCACACTTATTAATATTTGTTAAGAGTTAAATATTAAGGCTTTATATTTATAAAAGTCCATGCCTGGCAGTTTATACTCATTTTCTTCCATACCAGCTTTTAAACAAAGGGAGCTAAAGAACTTTTCCATTTCTGGAAGCTGTTGCCATACTTGCGGCAAAAATGTCGCACCCCTTTCCCCTTTTTTAATAATAATGCCGTCTCCACTTTCTATTTCCGAATATTCTACTTTTTCAGGTTGAGAAAGAATAGAAATTTCGATTGTTATCGAAGGCAATTCATTTACTTGCAAATTTATAAATCGAGAATCATTAGCTGCAGCAATTGCATTATCCCTAACAGCGACTATCAGTGACTCAGTAGGTTCGATATAACCAACACAACCCCTTAATTTGCCCATTCTAGTTAAAGTCACAAACACTCCTCTTTTTTCCCAAAGTTTTTGGTTAGCTGTAGTAACATCCAACTTATCTCCGCGAGTTAAGTATTTTTCAATTGAAAGCCTTGCGGTTTTAAGTAAAAATTCCCTTTCTCCATTAGTATACTCTGTATCCATTTGTATAAATTAATCTAAATATTTTGCAATGTTTGATTTATGCTCTTCAAAAGTTTTGCCAAATACAGCTTTACCGCTTGAATCAGTAATGAAATAAAGATATTCATTGCTTTGCGGATATATTGCTGAAGTTATCGATTCAATTCCTGGGTTGCAGATAGGTCCCGGAGGAAGTCCTTTATATTTATAAGTGTTATATGGCGAATCTATTTCCAAATCGACATACCTAGATCTCGTAAGACCCTTGCCAGTAAAATAATTAATTGTGGCATCTGACTGCAAAGGCATTCCTATAGTAAGCCTTTTCCAAAATACATCTGAAACCATTTTTTTATCAGAAAAATATTTTGCTTCTTTTTCAATTATGGATGCCATTGTAATTATTTCCTGCAAGCTTCTGTTATTGGCGCCAATATCCTTTACCATCTGGCTTGTAACTTTACTTTTGAAATTATCAAGCATTTTTTCAATTATTTTATCAGCCGTAGTTCCGACAAAAATTCTATATGTATCAGGAAAAAGGAAGCCTTCAAGATTTATTATTTTGTTATCTTGCAAAAAAACATACTTTTCATTCCAGAGTGAAATCTCTGAGGCAGAAATAAACTCCTCTTTTTTAACAATTTCTTGCACATCCAGATATTTTGCGATTTCATTAACTGACCATCCTTCGAGTATTGTAATTGTCCTTTCCTGCACAATACTTTTGGAATCAGCCAACACAGCGGAAATTTCAGATATATTCAAGTTATTTTGGATGACATGATTCCCTGGAACAAATTTTTTGGCATTTCCCGAAACAAGCGAATAAATGATAAAAACTTGCTCACTTTTAATTATGCCTCGTTCTTTTAATTTAGACGAAATTAATTTTACGCCATCCCCCTTTTCAATATAAAAGTCCTGTTTAACATAATTACCCTTTGAATTTACAGAAATAAAATAATAACCGATTAAAACTAAGACCACGATTATTATAATAAAAAAAAATTTTTTAAACATAATTGTTTTTAACATTATAACATTGCTCTTTGCTCAAATCAACTTGGAGTAATGCATTATAAAATGTTATAATTAATTCAGTTATGCGAAATAAGCTTAAATTAATATTTGCTACTGCAATAATAATTATCGTTGTCGCCAAAGGCGCTGTGGCTGCGGCGATATATTTTTATCCGCCGATTATAGAGAATACAAGCGTGGAAATAAGCACAAAAGAAATTATCAAGCTTACTAATGACTATCGCATAGACAACGGACTCAAACCGCTAAAAGAAAATCCAAGACTAAACCAAGCAGCTATAAATAAAGCAAAGGATCTGCTTACAAAGGAATATTTTGACCACACCTCGCCTGATGGAAAAAAATTCTCCGAGTGGATAAAAGAAGTAAATTATAAATATTTCTTCGTTGGAGAAAACCTTGCCATTGATTTTAAAACGGCAGATGACACCTTTAAAGGCTGGCTCAATAGCCCTAAACATAAAGATAATATCCTAAAAGATCAATATCAAGAAATTGGTGTCGCTGCAGTGAAAGGAAAATATAACAAAAGAGATACTATAATTATTGTCCAACTATTCGGATCAAGAGTACTAAGCCCAACTATGTCAGCTGATTCTGATATTTACTCAAATGAAATAAATGATTATTTCTACATACAACCATGGTGGCAAAAAACTTTTTCTCTCGAATATCTCTCAAAGACAAATGTTTCACTCAACTATATTCTAGCCCTTTTTATAGCTTTATTCCTATTATTATACGAGCCTCACCTAACAAAAAACCATACCAATATCAATAATCCTATTATCAGCCGATACCATGCGAAAGCTTTCAAAGAGTGATTTGATAAAAAGTTAAGCAAAAATTTTATGGCGATATAGCCCGTCAGAGCAGAAGTTAAAAAACCAACGATAATTAAACCAATTGATACGTCTGACCAGCTTGAAACGCTCAAAATTGATTTCAATCCTGCACCGGCTATTATTGGAATGGAAAGCAAAAAAGAAAATCGTGCAGCCTGCTCTCGTTTAAAATCTCTAGCCATTCCTGCTATAATAGTAATACCGGATCTTGAAACTCCTGGTATCAATGCAATTGCCTGGGCAATGCCGATAAACAAAGAATCCTTTAACCTGATATCATTAATAATTTTTTGTTTTTTTGCCATTTTTTCAACCCAAAAGAATAATAATCCGACTGCTATTAATGAAATTGCCACTACCAGAATAGAAATTGATGAATTGTGAAAATAATTTTCAATAATTGATTCAAAAAAGAACCCAGCTATTACGGCAGGAACCGTTCCTGCAATTATCATCCAGGCAAGTCTTTGATCTTTATCGTTTTTAATATTCCAATGCTTAATACTTTTAAAAAATGCTAATAACAAAAAAATAATTTCTTTGTAAAAAAATGCGATCAATGCAATCATTGTCCCCAAGTGCAAAAAAACATCAAATAATAGTGAATCAGAAAAATCAAAACCGAAAATATTATGAAAAAGCACTAAATGGCCTGAACTTGAGACGGGAATGAATTCAGTAAATCCTTGAATTGCTCCGGCAAGAACAGCTAGTAAATAAGACATAACTTTAAATTAGTTGTTAATAATTATCTACCATAATTGATAAATAATTATCAATAACTAATTATACCTACCTATTTATGTATCTATTTATTATTATACCATTAATTGTTGCCGCCCTAAGCCAAGCAATTAAGCTTATATTCGACGGTATACCAAACAATTTCAATTGGCGCCACTTAATAAGCGATTATGGCGGAATGCCTTCATGCCACACAGCTTATGTAACATCCCTGGCAACAATTATTGGATTAGTACAAGGCTTTTATTCGGCAACTTTTGCCATCGCTTTTGTACTAATGATAGTAGTAATAAGAGACGCAATAGGATTCAGAATGGAAATAGGCAAAAACGCGATTCTTACAAATTATTTGGCAAAGAAGGTTATAAAAACCAAAAAAATAACACTGCTAACTGAAAGAATAGGGCACAAGCCTTCAGAAATTATTGCAGGACTGTTACTTGGCGCCGCGCTGACTGTTATCCTATATTTTACTTGGATGATTATTTCTGTTAACTAATTTTGAAATCAAATAATCTAATCAGACTATCTACTTTTGGCAATTTTTACAATAATAAGTTCCTCTGCCGTTTAATTTAATTTTTTCTACAGTGCCTTGGCACTTTTTTATTTTACACTTTTTTCCTTTTTTGCCATACACGCTTAAGTAATCATACATTTTGCCTTTTGTTCCATCAGTACGGATGTATGTATCTGCAGAAGTTCCGCCTTTATCAATAGCAAATTGCAAAATTTTGGGAATTAAAGTAAAAAGTTTTTTTCTTTCTTCTTTAGTCAGGGAAGAAACAATTCGAGTCGGCATAATCTTTGCCCTAAAACAAGCTTCATCACAATAAATATTGCCTACTCCTGCAATAAGCGACTGATCCATTAGTATCTGCTTTATTTTCCTATTTGGATATTTTTCTAAAATGCCATTGAAATTCTTAAAGGTGTACTTGCTTTCTAACGGCTCAATGCCATATTTGCCGGTCTCATTATTAAATAAATTTTTATCAGCATATTTTACCCAGCCGAATTTTCTAATATCATTATAAAATAATTTTGAACCATCTTCGAAGGTAAAAATTATATGAGTAAATTTATTAGGCAATAAAATTGCAGCTATCGGATGTCCGCCAGAAAAAATTTTTCCTGACTTGGGAACAAAGACATATTGCCCGGTCATTTTTAAATGTGTCAATAAATAATTGCCGTCACTTAACTTGGCAATAATCATTTTAGCTCTTCTGGAAATTTTAGTTATTTTTTTTCCTTTGACCTTTTTATTGAAATCCAAAACAGGGATGTTCGTCATTTTCGGTATTTTAATTTGGACATCCTTTATTTTTTTACCGGAGATTTTCTTATTTAATTCTCTAACAATTGTTTCTACTTCAGGAAGTTCTGGCATAATTTATCTTATATTTCTCTGACAGGATAAAGTGAATAATCAATAATCCCCTCTTTATCATCAAAAATAAATTTTCCTTTAAATTTTTTACCTTGGCGAAATAATGGCATCCAATAAGCATCATCGGGCCACATTAAATGAAGAGGAATTTCATCAATATGAAACCACTGGGGTTTCATTTCATCTGACTCAATCGGTTCTCCGCTGTATTGTAAAGCCTTATACATATGAACAATAATTACCTTATCAAAATGAGGAGCATCAAATTCCAAGATGCCGAACTTCTCCATCTGAGTAACCTTAATTTGGCATTCTTCTTCCATTTCCCTTATTGTAGCATCCTCTATTGTCTCGCCTTCAGCCACCTTTCCGCCAAAACCATTCCACCTACCTTGGCCAAAGCCTCTTTTTTTTAATCCCAAAAGTATTTGCGGATGATTATAAGCTAGGCAAAGCGTAGTAATTTTTTTTAACTTTTCCATAATGCTTTTAGTGAATTTATTTCAATGCTTCAGACTGTCTGAAGCATTGAAATATGTCTTAATTTAGATATTTAAATCTGGACACTATTTTACCATTTATCTCGACACTTCCCAAAAATTCATCAATTGGCCTGGTCCACAAATCATTATTCCCATACTTAGCTTGATATATTACCACTTCTTGAAGCGTTTCACTATCAAAACCCACGCCAACAAGTTGGTATATATTGCCCTTATAATGCTCATAAATTCCCATTTTTATATCTTTTGCTTTTTGGGATAAATTAACTTTCTCCATTTAAAAAATTAGTTAACAATTCCATTGCCTTGGATAGATCTTTTTCATTTACAAATAAATCAGCCCCCAAATCCCTATCACTTAGGTAATATAATCCTTCTTTTTGCAATAAACATTTGATTCCATTCTCTTCTAAAATACCCTTGACCAAATGAGCATCCATTGCAGAATTAAATTTTTTTAATAATATTATACCCATTAGAATACTTTGTATTCACCTTCTCTTAAAGTTACAATCGGCAGATCTTCCTTGTAATTTTTTAATTCTTGGTAAGCCTTATCCCAATCAATATTTGGAGCGTTATAATCTGATTGCCAATGGACGATAACTTTAATTGGTAAAATTCCCAAACCTTCACAAATCTGCAACGTATCTAAATTATAGTAATATTTAGACATTAGATCAGCGCCAGCCGAAGTGCCTGCCAAAACTTTGCCACTTAAATTTTTAATCCAATCTTTATTTTTCTTAAGTATTTCCAATGTATACTTTTCTTCATTTCCTCCGCGAATGTAAATAGCATCAGATCCCTTTACTTGTTCAGAAAAATTTTCCTCATTGGCCATTTCCAATATAACTTCTTTATCTTTTAAGTGTTTAGCAACATTATTTTCATCCTCTTCAAATGCTTTTTGCCATGATTCTTTTGGTCGGGCAAAAAGACACTCCAAAACCTTTATCGGTTCCTTAAAACCTTTTGCCATTTCCAGCCAAAAAGATTTTCCCTCATCAGGAGCCTTCCACGGATAACCTCCGACTAAAATATATTTTATAGACATACTTTTATTTTTCAGTTTTTGTGAGCATTAAAAAACCTTGTGCCAATTTTTTTATTTCAACTAACTTATGTCTTTTTTGCAACCTATAAAAATTAAAGTATAAAATCAATCAATATTCGCGTTCCGTAGGAAATTTCTAGATGTTTGAGTGAAACGAGTTTAGAAATTAGCGAATATTGTGAAGATTTTATTTTATTTTTTATCCGGTTGCGATTTTCTTGGTTACTTCTTTTTTAAAAAGAAGTGACGAAAACTCTTTATTTCCCATGACAATTCTTAAACTTTTTACCACTTCCGCAAGGACACAAATCATTACGTCCTACCTTGTCGCCGTTGTAATGCTTTGAATCCTTGATTATTTTATCCGCCTTTCTCGTTTCGAGTCCTTCATCAGCAGCCATAGGAGATTTCATTGAGGACTCCTTACTTGGAGCTGAAAATTGAAGATTATTGTGATTTTGCTCTTGCGGAATTTCTTTTGGATTTACAATTCCGATTTTAAATATGCTAAAAGCAAATTGCTGATCAAGCATTGCTAAAAGTTCCTTAAACATTCTGAAAGCCTCCCGCTTATACTCCACTAAAGGATCCCTTTGTCCGTAACCGCGAAGGCCGATGCCTGTTCTTAAATGTTGCATCGAATCCAAATGATCAATCCATATAGTGTCAATTATTCTTATAAACATAGATTGCTCGATTTGCCTCATCACGGGAATTTCTGGCTTTGCGTTTGAAAGCATATTAACTCTTTCTTCCAAATCATTATAAGAAATTACTGCCATTTTTTTCAAGTATCCGGCTATCATTTCCTGCGCATTTTGATCTTGAATACTATCACCTGCTTCATTTCTCAATTCCTCCAATTTTTTTCTAGCTTCTTTCGGTAAAGGAAATATGGTTGTTGCTGTATCATAAATTTGTTCAAGATTCCAAGTGCTTTCTTCTGGGTCTTGCGTATAACTCAAAACAAGATTATCAATTTCGTTACCTATAGCAGTAATAGCCATATCCTTCGTATCAGCACCTTCCAAAATTAATCTCCTTTTTTTATAAATTGTCTCTCTGTGCTTATTCATTACATCGTCATATTCAACGAGATGTTTTCTCATATCAAAATTATGGCTCTCCACCTTTTTCTGAGCTTGTTCTATTGATTTTGAAATTATTCTATTTTCAATGGGCATATCGTCAGGCACACCCAAAGTATTCATAACCGATTTCATTCTTCCTGAACCGAATATCCTCATCAAATCATCATCTAATGAAATGTAAAACTGCGTTAAACCGGGATCTCCTTGACGTCCGGCTCTTCCTCTTAACTGATTATCAATACGCCTTGATTCATGCCTTTCGGTTCCAATTACACATAAACCACCGGCATCTACCACTTTTTTAAATTCTTCTTCTTGAAAAGGATGTCCTCCCAAAATTATATCGACTCCCCTTCCTGCCATGTTGGTGGCAACCGTTACTGCTCCCACTTTTCCGGCCTGAGCAATAATATGCGCTTCTTTTTCATGATGCTTTGCATTTAATACCTGGTGCTCTATACCTTCACGAGAAAGCAACTCTGCAAGTAATTCGTTTTTTTCAATGGCAACAGTACCAACTAAAACAGGTTGGCCTTTTTCATGCCTTTCTTTTATTTCTCTTACAAGAGCCTGGAATTTACCTTCTTCATTTTTATAAATTCTGTCATTAAGATCCTGCCTGACCATGGGCTTATTTGTAGGGATAACGACTACTTCCAAACTATAAATTTTAGAAAATTCTTCAGCTTCCGTTGCCGCAGTACCGGTCATTCCTGAAAGTTTTGAATAAAGACGGAAATAATTTTGGAAAGAAATAGTTGCCAAAGTTTTGCTTTCTCTTTGAACTTTAACGTTTTCTTTGGCTTCAATAGCCTGATGAAGTCCCTCACTATAGCGCCTGCCCATCATCATTCTGCCGGTAAATTCGTCAATGATAATTATTTCATCATCCTTAACTACATAATCCTTGTCTTTCTTAAATAACGCCCAAGCTTTTAAGGCCTGTTCGATATGATGTACTTCACTAATTCCCCTGTCAGTGTAAATATTTCCAACACCTAACATTTTTTCAACTTTAGAAATACCTTCTTCCGTTAAAGTCACGGCGCGCATTTTTTCATCAATTTTATAATCCTCTTCTTCTTTTAATTTTTTTACTAACTGAGCAAACTGATAATACTTGTCAGTAGACTCCATATCGGGAGCAGAAATAATAAGAGGGGTCCTAGCTTCATCAATGAGAATAGAGTCAACTTCATCAACAATTGCGTAATGCAAATCCCTTTGAGCCATATCTTCTACAGCTTGAACCATATTATCCCTGAGATAATCAAAACCGAATTCATTATTTGTACCGTATAAAATATCGCAGTTGTAAGCTTCCTTCCTGGTGCAAGGTGTCAGATTCTGCACGTCAAGCATTTCATCTCCTTGGCTCTTTACTTTGCTTGCATCAAATTTAAAAGCAGTTTCGTGTTGAATACAACCGACACTCATTCCTAAAAAATCATATATTTTCCCCATCCAATCTGCATGGATACGAGAAAGATAATCATTGACAGTAATTAAGTGAGCTCCTTTTCCTTCTAAGGCATTTAAATAAAGAGGGCAAGTGGCAGTCAATGTTTTTCCTTCTCCGGTTCTCATTTCAGCTATCTGTCCTCGATGAAGAACAATGCCTCCGATAAGTTGCACATCAAAATGCCTTTGATTAAGAACTCTTTTAGCAGCTTCTCTTACTGTAGCAAAGGCTTCAGGCAATATTTCATCCAAAGTTGAGCCTTCGGAGACGGTTTTTTTAAGTTTTTCGGTTTGATTTCTTAATTCTAAATCTGATAGTTTCTCCAATTGAGTTCCAAATTTATTGATTTCTTCAATAATCGGCTGCATAGAATCAATAACCTTCTCGTTAGGGTCTCCAAATATTTTACTAAATATAGACATAATTTAAGGGAAAAATTTATTAAAATTAAACATATTTTACCATATTAATTAATAATTTTCAAGTATAAATTAACAAAGAAAAAAGCTGAGGGGTTGGACCTCAGCACGTGCTTAGTGACAAAAACATTCATTGATGGTTAGAAGAAATCTTTCCGATGCTCTTTGAGCTCCAACCTGACGAAGCTCGAAGCGATGTTTTTTCGAAACATCGACAAACCAGTAAGAATTTTGAGCCAATTCCGGCAGAGTCCAGCTCGTAGTCTTAGATGGTTTAAAGTTAATAACAGTTACTTCATTCCCAAAGCTTTTATAGAATTCGCTCAAGCTCTGGAAATTGATTTTTAACTTTATCGTAATCCACATCCAACCATCAGGGATCGAAATTCTTTTTTTTGTTTCCTCATAAGGATCTCCATCAACTTTTTCCACACTTTTAAGGAATTGGCATCCTCCTTTTAGTGTGCAACTTTTGCCAGGTTCAAGAACAACTCTTGTCATGGAATAGATTCCAGCAACTAGACTTTGTTTAGAAATTACTATTCCGCTTGGCAAAACTATTTTTTCTTCATTTCCCGACAGTACTTTGTTTATAGACCTGTTACTTACTGACACTTTAAACATTTATCTCTCCCCTCATTGAAATCTAAACAAAAAAAGTATAACATTTATTTTTAATTTTTACAAGAACAATCAAAATTTATATTTAAATTACTTACTTACTCTTTTCTTTATATTTAATCAATTCCAGCTTAAGCTTATCCCTTACTTCATTAATAGACTTAATAATATCGTCAGTCTCAGCTTCTGCGCGTATAATTGTTTTAGGAACAATTAAATTAACCTCTGCTCTATATATGTCTCCCTTTTGATGGTGAAAAGTGGTTATTCCAACTTCAACATTAGCCTCAATTATGTTGCTAAAATATTTTTCAAGAGAATTAATTTTCTCTTCAATAATTTCATGCGCTTCGGGAGTTAACTTTGCATTGGTTGCCTTGATGTTGATTTTCATAAAATCAATATTAGTTATTAATTATTGGCAATTGGATCCTCATCCAATAACCAATAACTAATAGCCAATAATCTAAAAACCTACATATTCAATTTCTTCCATTAACTGCAAATTAAATTTACTCCTAACCTTTTGCTTTATTATACTTATAAGCATAATAACATTTTCAGCAGTTGCTTTTCCTGTATTTGTAATTATAGCGGCATGATTTTCTGAAATCTTTGCTCCACCGATTTCTCTGCCCTTAAGCCCGCATTGGTCTATCAACCATGCTGCTGGTATTTTTTTATATTCGACAAATTGATCAGGAAAATCTGGATTCTGCATTTTAAATTTGCCTATTTCGTTTTGTGTGACTTCAATGTTCTTAAATACACATCCTGCGCTAAAACCTTCAAACTTTAAAGTCCTTTCTTTTAGGATATTTTTAACTTTATTCTTTAACTCTTCCATATCTGACTTTTCTAATTTTAAAGCCACAGAAATTATTACATCATTGTTTCCTTCTTCTTTAAAAACACTATTCCGATATGAAAATTTACAATTCTTATTCGACAGTTTTTTTATTTTACCATTTCGCAGAACTTTAATATATAAAACATTACTACTTATATCTTTTCCATAAGCTCCAGCGTTACCTCTTACAGCGCCTCCGATAGTTCCAGGAATTCCCGCGCACCATTCCAAACCTCCAAGATTCCATGAGATTGCCTGCCCAAGCACCTTTGCTAAAGCAACTCCAGCATCAGACTCAATAATATCTTTATCTAACTTTATTCTTCCAGAATTAATTTTGATTACCAATCCATCAAAACCATTGTCGTTAAATAATACATTGCTTCCCCCGCCTATTACCACGTAAGGAGTTTTAGACTTTCTGGCAATATCAACTGTTGCAATAAGTTCTTCGGTTGTATTTGCCAACACAAATAAATTAGCCTTTCCGCCAATTTTAAAAGTTGAATACTTAAACAGCGGCTCA
>CAYGKC010000005.1:0-3410 GCA_964350585.1 uncultured Gammaproteobacteria bacterium | reverse complement strand
GCTATTTCTTTAACTAATTTATTAGAATCAATATCAAAATCTTCGGGCCTTTCTCTTCCCTCAACGTAAAAAATGTCCGGAATAATCAACTTATCTGCCTGAGTAAAAGATTCTGAAAATTGACTGAACAACTTTTTTGTACGGCTGTATTGGTGTGGCTGAAAAACAACTAAAATTCTTTTTTCAGGGAAAAACTCTTTAGCTGCTCTAATTGTTTTTTCAATAGCATCAGGAGTATGGGCATAATCAGAAACAACTGTCTTTCCGTTCATTTCTCCCAATAATTCAAACCTTCTCCAAACGCCTTTGAAATTTTCCAAAGATGCAACAATCTTATTCATTTCAATCCCAACTGTTGAAGCCGCTGCAATAGCCGCTAAAGAATTATACACGTTGAACTTTCCGGGAACAATCAAGGAAGTTTTTATTCCAACAGATTGTTTATAAACTTCAAAATTTTGTTTTCCTTCGGTGGTTATAATTTTTTCCGCCTTGTAATCAGCGTCATTATCTATTCCGTATGTAATAATTTTTGCGCTACAGCCTTTTGAAGCCTTTAAAGACAAGGGGTCATCCGCATTGATTATTAAATAACCATCTGAAGGCACTTTAACAAAATACTCATTAAAAGCTTGGCTTATCGCTTCTTCATCTTTATAAAAATCAAAATGATCTGCGCCGATATATGTGTTAACAGCTATCCTAGGATTATAATTTTTAAAAGCATTTCGATATTCATCACTTTCAAAAATTAAATATTGGCTCTCACCCAATCTGGCGTTGCCTGAGAGAAAATCCGCCTTACTTCCTATTACAACAGTGGGATCAAAATTGTTTTCAATTAAAATCTTGCTGAGCATTGCCGTTACTGTCGTTTTGCCATTGGTACCTGATATGCCGATTCCGTATTTGTTCGCTATCAACATAGAAAGCAGTTGAGGATAAGTAATTTCGGCAATACCATACTCTTTAGCAACAATTCTTTCAATATTATCGTCCGCAACAGCTACGCTATAAACAACTAAATCTGCATTTTGGGGAACATTTTCCTTACATTGGGATAAAGAAATCTTAATTCCTTCATCTTTAAGCATTTTTGTAATTTCACTTTCGATCGAATCACTTCCAGAAATTTCCTTTCCCTTCCATTTCATAAGCTTGGCAACAGAGGATATGCCGATTCCGCCAATGCCAATAAAATGAATTTTTTTTATTTTATCTAATTCTTGCATCTTCTTTTAAAGTAATTATTAATTCTGCAATTTTTTGAGCACCTTCCCTATGCATCATCTTTGAAATATTTTCTGACAGTTTATTTCTTTTATTAGGATTTGAAATAAGTTCCTTTATTTGGCTTATTAAAATTCCAGCCGTAACGCTTTTTTGAGACAAATTTATTATAGCATTAGATTTTTGGAAATAATCTGCATTTAAGTCTTGATGAGTGTCGGGCATAGGTATTACTATAGTTGGTTTAGCCATAATTATCAATTCAGATAAAGTAGAAAGCCCCGCCCTGCAAATTACAATATCCGAAGCGCAAAATGCTTCAATCATTTCAGAAGTTAAAAATTCATATTGATAATAATTTTGCAGATCAAGATCAATTTTTTTTCCTTTTCCGGTTATATGGATTATTTGACTGAATTTTACCAATTCAGGAGCTGATTCTTTTATTAATCTATTTATTGCTACGGCGCCAGTCCCTCCTCCTATAACCAATAAGACGGGTAATTTTTCATCTAAATCCAAAAATTCTTTGCTTTTAATTATATCGCAACTGTAAAACTCTCTCCTGACAGCATTACCAGTCAGTATTGCTTTATTCCCTTTAAAGCCTTTAAGAGAAATATCAAAAGATACTGTAATTTTTTTCGCCAAAGGAGACATTAACTTATTTGCCAAACCTACAACGATATCTTGCTGATGTATAATTACCGGCACCCTTAGAAGCCATGAAGCGTAGGCTACAGGCACGCCAACAAACGCGCCAGCCACAAAAACCACATCAGGTTTAAATTTTATAATATGGCGTATGCTCTGAAAAAACCCGATTGCAATCTTAAAAGTATCAGAAAAATTTCTCCAATCAAAATACCTTCTCAACTTACCGCTGGAAATTGGCTTGAAAGTTATCTTATAGCTTCCTACGGCTTTGGCTTCTGGACCTTCCTTTGTGCCTAAAAATAAGAATTCACTCTTAGGATCTTTCTTAATTAGTTCTTGATAAACTGCCACTAACGGGCTTACTGACCCCATAGTGCCTCCGCCGGATAAAATTATTCTCATATATTGATCAGCTTAATTTTGTTTGTTTAGATATATTAATCAAAATTCCCGATGCTGCCAAGCATACCATAAGCGAGGTACCGCCGTATGACACGAACGGCAAAGTCACTCCGGTTAGAGGAAGAATGGAAAGCATTGCTCCAATATTAAAAATTGCCTGTATCATAAACCATGATACTATGCCTATAACCAGCAATTTTCCAAATTTATCTTCACACATTTTTGCCAACTTAAGACATCTGAGAGTAAAAAATAAAAAAGCCATTACAAATAATGTCGAAATTATAAATCCAAGTTCCTCTGCCATAACAGCAAAAATTGAATCCCCCATTGCTTCAGGAAGATAAGCAAATTTTTGGCGCGAATGTCCGTAACCTTTGCCAAAAATTTTTCCCGAACCTACAGCCAATAAAGCTTGATTAATATGATATCCTTTGCCTAACGGATCCAATTCGGGATGCAAAAAAGTTGTTAATCTCTCTGATCGATATTGCGATATTTTAAGTAAAGCCATAAGTGAAAAAACACCAAGGATACCTAACCAAACCAAATGCTTAATATGCGCCCCCGCAATAAAATATACAACCAAAGCCGTAAGGACGATTATCATCATAGTTCCCGTATCAGGCTGCAAAATAGTCAAAGTTGCAATAGCTCCAAGAACGATAATAAAAGGAATAAAACCATAATTGATATCTTTTATATGATGATCCTCCTTTGAAGAAAGCCAAGCTGATAAATATAATAAAAAAGTAAGCTTTACTATTTCAGACGGCTGCAGTGAAAACCCAAATATATTAATCCAACTTCTAGCTGTTCCCCATTTACCTCCTAAACCAGGAATAAAAACTAAAATTAAAAGAATTAAAGAAAAAAATAAGAGCAAAGGAGCATATTTTTGCCAAATCCGGTAATTTATTTTAGAAAAAATAAATAATAGCAATAATCCCGGCAAAAATCCGAATAAAATTTGATGCTTAAAGTAATAATAAGGATCTTGAAACTTTGCCCAACCGATTGCAACTCCTGCCGAGGAAAGCATAATTAATCCAAATAAGGTTAAAAACAATATACTACAAATCAAATACATATCAGGCTTATCTCCATTTATTGTTTTAAAT
>CAYGKC010000004.1:0-56900 GCA_964350585.1 uncultured Gammaproteobacteria bacterium | reverse complement strand
ATCAGAAATGATTTTCTTTTACGTCATTCTGGCGAAAGGCAGAATCTAATGAATTCTGGAGTAAATACTCCCAACGAAGAATAGGTACAATAAACATAATTCGAGAAACAAGAAAGAGTTTAATGCTTCAAGCTGTATGAATCATTAAAAATAATTAAAAATCGAGAAAATTACATCAGGTTTCTACTAAAAATTTATAAATTCATTTAAAATTTTAAATTTCTAAATCCTTAGGGGGCTTTTTTTATTGTCCAATCTTCGCCATCGCTTAAAAAAGTAATATCGCCATCCTCATCAGTTCTTAAAATTTTTGCTCCCACTTGCTGCAGATAATATATAGTTTTATAGTGCGGATGCCCGTAAGAGTTTTTACCCAAAGAAATTACTGCAAAAACAGGAGAAACTGCCTTTAAGAAATTTTTTGCATTTGCATTAAACGAACCGTGGTGACCGACTTTTAAAATGTCAGCTTCAATCTTGGATGAATTCTCAAAGATTTCCTCATTTTCAAAATCACCCGTAAACAATGCTGTACTACTGACATAAACAAGCCTGAAAACAATTGATGAATTATTTAAATTACTTACAACCTTTCCACTAAAATCTTCCAAAGGATATATGAATTCAAAAATCAAATCTTTTTCTATTTTTTTTTCATATTCTTCCTTTACTATTTCGACATCAATGTTTTTTTCATTTATCAAATTTAAAAATTCGACATATTCAGGAGCCGTATGGACTACTCCCGAGAAATAAATTTTTGAAACTTCATAACGCCTTAAAATTTCCACCAAACCGGAAACATGATCAGCGTGAGGATGACTTAGAATTACAGCATCAATTTTTTTGTCATAAAATGGAAGATTTTCTCCCAATTTTTGAATTACTCTATTGTCCGGACCCCCGTCAATTAGAATTTTCTTTCCAAGTGGCGTAACGATCAAAGAAGCATCGCCTTGACCAACGTCAAAAAAAATTAATTTTAATTTTCCGGCATCTGTAATATCTATCTCTGATTTTACCCTCCCGATAATTCCCGA
The DNA here is from genome assembly GCA_964350585.1 of uncultured Gammaproteobacteria bacterium. GTDB lineage: Bacteria > Patescibacteriota > Patescibacteriia > 2-01-FULL-39-33 > 2-01-FULL-39-33 > JBAYJM01. The sequence goes on along the minus strand of CAYGKC010000004.1, from coordinate 55,860 downwards.
ATTTGTTTGGAAAATAAAAACTCCCGATAGACAAACAATTATCAAAAGCGGAAGACTAAAGTGTTTTAAAAGTATTTTACGATTCATGAGTTAATTATACACGATAAAATCAACAATATTACTTTTAAAATTTATTCTTAATTACATTTCTAACTTTAAAAATAAGAAAACCAATAGAGATATAGCTAATTAAAACAGCAAACCAATTAATTTTAAAGTTAAAAGAATATAAATTTATTTTTTCAATCAAAATAGAAATTTGAATCCAATATGAAGTGAATAACCAACTGACATAGCCCATCAGAGTGCCAAGTGTGGGAATAAGAGCGCCTACTATTGCGTTTGAGAGAGCAAATATTGTTAAAAACGGAATAATAGGTAAAATTAATAAATTTGCTAAAACAGAAATCGGAGAGAAAAATCCGAAATGATAAAAAATCAAAGGGAGCGTCATCAATTGAGCCGCCAATGTTGCCACTAACATTTCTCTTGCTTGAAAAAAATTAGGAATCGCTTTAAGCCAATTTGAAAATAACGGACTTAAATAAATCAAGCCAATAACCGCTACAAAAGAAAGCTGGAAGCCTGCATCATAGAGCAAAAGCAAAGGGTTAAAAAGCAACATTATCGAGGCGGCAAGCAAAATCATTGAGGTGCTAGAACTTTTTCTTCCGATTTTTTGAGCATAAATAAAAAGAATGCCCATAATGGCTGCTCTTACTGCAGAAGCAGGAAAACCTATCATAATTACATAAACGGCTATTACACCAAGTGCAACCCAAAAAGCTTTGGGGCGGGACAGTCCAATCGCTATAGCCAAATACATGATTAACAAGGTTATGATTGTAATATGCGAACCGGAGATAGCAATAATATGAGTAAGTCCCAACTTTGAAAAAACATTATTCCATTCGGCAGGAATATCTCCGCTATCGTTTAAAATCATAGCCCTCAAAATCGATGATTGCGGTTCGCTTATGGAATTTTTTAAACTGATTGAAAGTTTATCCTTAATTTTTAAAATTAAGCTTTTTAAAATAAAGCCTCTATTTGAATCTATTTTTGCTATTTGCGCAAACGAACAAATAGAATGAATATTTTTAGTTGCCAGAAATTTCGAGTAATTAAAATCTTCAAATATTTCAGGCGTCTTTAGTTTGCAATTTAAAATCAATAAATCACCATAATTATATTTCGGATATAAAGGAAGATTGACTAAAACATTACCTGTTAAATTTTCAGTTTTGACGCCATTAATAGAAGCCTTTGCTGACACTTTTAGCTGTTGCGAACTTGTTTTTGTGCTCACTTCGTAGACATTGGCAATAAATTTAACTTGCCTGTCATTAAAATAACAGATAGAATCTTTATTGCATTTATTTTCAGCTAAACCAATTCTAAAAATACCAACAGCAAAGAAAATGCAAATAATTAAAATGTATTTAAAGTATTTCTTTTGTCTATTACAAGCTAAAAAAAGAAATATTAAAAATAAAATAAAACAAAAAATATAAAAAGCTTTTATAACAAAAAAATTGCCTAGAAAAATTCCGGCAATGAAAAATATCAAAGAAAAAAGAAAAACATCGGATAAGTATCCTAATAATTTCTTTATAAACACAAGTTTCTGTGATTAGTCTTGTTTTAGTTTATTTTTTAGAAACGCTATTACAAAATCATCCAGCTGTCCGTCTAAAATTGAATCAACATCGGAAGTTTCATACGCAGTTCTATGATCTTTAACAAGCTTATAAGGCGCAAGCACATATGATCTTGCCTGATTTCCCCATTCAGCTTTGCGATACTCCCCTTTTATCTCCTTAATTTTTCCACTTTCAACATTGGCATAAAAATCAACCAACTTGGCTTTTAAAATTTTAAAAGCGTTTGATTTATTTTGCAACTGCGATCTTTCACTTTGGCACTTAACAGAAATGCCTGAGGGAATATGGGTAATGCGCACTGCCGAGTCGGTCGTATTTACGCTTTGTCCGCCATGCCCGCCAGCTCTCATTACTTCTATTTTGAATTCGTTATCTTTCAGTTCCAATTCCTTCTGTTCTTCGATATCGGGAAGGACTTCGACTAAAGCAAAAGAAGTATGCCTCATTTTTTCTGCATCAAAGGGAGAAATTCTAACCAAGCGATGAACTCCGTTTTCTGATCTTAACCAACCGTAAGCAAACCTTCCTCTTATATGCAAAACCACGCTTTTTATTCCAGCTTCTCCTCCGACTGTTTCATCTATTATTTTAGCTTCGAAATCATGTTTTTCACAAAATCGCAGATACATTCGAAGTAAAATACTGGCCCAATCTTGCGCATCAACTCCTCCTGTGCCGGCATGAATCGATAAAATAGCATTTCCATTATCATATTCTCCTGAAAACATTAGAGCGGATTCCATTTTTTGATATAACTTCAACAATGAATTATATTTCGCTTCAATTTCCTTATCTAAATTTTCATCGTTGAGATTTGCCAACTGCAAAAGCTCTGATGTGTCGTTTTTGAGCTCAAGCCACAAGTTGTACTCTTTTTTGATATCCTCATATTCTTTACTTACAGCTTTTGCTTTTTCCTGATCCTGCCAAAAATCAGGAGAAGAGATTATTTTTTCAAGCTTTTCTATTTTTGTTTTATTTTTGTCCAAGTCAAAGCAACCTCCATGCACCAGAGATTTGCTTTTGCAATTCTTCAATTAATATTGAGTTCGTCGACATATTATTTAAATAAATCAATTATTCTTTCACTATTAGTAAGGAAACTTCCATAATTTTCCATAAATTCCTTTATATAGGGAGGAAGCCAAATAATAGCAAGAATAATAGGAGCTAAAATTACTAATATCCAGACAATACCCATTATCATCCTTATTTTTATATATCTTCTGGTTTTTTGCGTACTTTCCAAAATCTCATTGCTAATTTCAATATTTTTTTTAAGAAGCTCCTTAATTTCTGAAAACTCCTGCTCTAAAATTACCTTTTCTGCTTTAGCATATTGAATATCTTCTTCAATTTTATCGCTTAATTTTTCTTTTTGGTCTTCCATATTACCTTATTATACATTTTTTAACTAATTTGTCAGCAATATTTTTGAAATTTTCCATCTCAATTGCAGTAAAATGCGTGCCTGAAAAATTATCATCAACTAATTTAGCCTGTTTTGTAAAATTTTGCAAATAATAAGTTTTGGCTCCTTTTACGGCTTTTGCCATTTCTAAAACATCATTCTCTTTATGCATAGGTTTGACTAAAGTACTTCTGAATTCGTACGGCAATCCGCTTTCTTTAATAATTTTAACCGATCTAGCTAATACAGACTCATCCGCATCAACACCGCAAAAATTTTTATAATCAGTAAAAGGACCTTTAATATCCATTGCTATATAGTCAACCAAATTTTGTGAGATAAGATCGGATATTATTTCTGATCTGAGACCATTAGTATCAATTTTCAGTTGATAGCCCATTTTTTTTATTTTTTTGCAAAAGTCTTTCAAGTCAGCTTGAATTGTCGGTTCACCTCCACTTATTACCACAGCGTCCAAATATTTTTTTCTTTTTTTTAAAAAAGCTAAAACGTCCTCTTCCGAAAAACCTTCTTTTCCCTCAGTCATTTGCGGAAGGACTAAAGACGGATTATAACAAAAAGGGCAGCGCATATTACACCCTTGAGTAAATATGATCGCTGCTAGTTTTTGTGGATAATCCAATAATGTTACGGGTTGAATACCGCCGATTTTCATAAGTTTAATTAAGTGGTAGTCTCGAATGTTTTTCTATCACTAAATTCTGATTGCTTCCCCGGATTCCATTGATCTACTGGCCTGATATATCCAACCACCCTTGAATAAACTTCGCATTGCGTCCTTTGTTGACATTTGTCGCCTTCCATATATTTTTAAATTATTATTAAATAATTTTATAAAGGCAATCTCTCTTCCTGTTCCCTTACGAAACCTATTTCGTCATCGCAAGTGGGACAATATCTGAATTCTCCGGAAATATATCCGTGTTTTGGACAAATCGAAAAAGTTGGAGTAATCGTAAAGTAAGGAAGTTTAAAATTTTCTGCAATTTTTTTAACAAGTTTTTTTGTACTCTCAATATCAGTCATTTTTTCTCCGACAAAGCCGTGAACCACAGTTCCTCCGGTATATTTTATCTGTAACTCATCTTGTTTTTCTAAAACTTCAAAAATGTCCGAAGAATAAGCGACTGGAAGATGTGTTGAATTTGTGTAATAAGGAGCGGCGCCTTTTTCCTTAAACTGTTCTTCATTGGCGACCTTAATATCAGGATACATCTCTTTATCTTTTTTAGCAAATCTGTAAGTTGCACCTTCTGCAGGAGTAGCTTCAAGGTTGTAAAGCTGGTCATCTTCTTCTTGATATGAGGTTAAACGAGTCAGCATAAAATCCATTATTTCAATAGCAAAATTATGCCCATCCTGATCACTTAAAGATTTACCAAAAAAGTTAACTAAGGATTCATTCATACCGTTTATACCTATCGTATTGAAGTGATTTCTCCAATACTGACCAAATCTTTCCCTTATGTCTGCCAAATAGAATTTACTGTATGGATAAAGTCCCATTTCTGTGAAGTTTTCTAAAATTTCCCTCTTCAATTTCAAACTTTGCCGTGCAAGATCCATGGCTTGGCCCAAACGGCTCAGATATGCCTCTTTATTGCCCTTAGAGAGGTAGCCAATGCGGGGAAGGTTAAGCGTGACTACGCCAATAGAACCGGTTAGAGGATTAGCCGCAAAAATTCCTCCTCCTCTTTTTCTTAATTCGCGATTATCCAACCTGAGCCTGCAACACATCGAGCGAGCGTCATCTGCCTTCATATCACTATTTATGAAATTTGCAAAGTAAGGAATACCGTATTTTGCCGTCATATCCCAAATTGGATCCAAGACTTTATTATCCCAATTAAAATCCTGGGAAATATTATAAGTTGGAATAGGAAATGTAAAAACTCTGCCATTAGCGTCACCTTCCATCATAACTTCGGCAAAGGCCCTGTTTATCAAATCCATTTCCGGCTGAAATTCTTTATAAGTTTCCTTTTGAGGAATTCCGCCTATTAAAACGTATTCGTTTGCAAGAGTCGAAGGACAAGTTAAATCAAAGGTTAAATTAGTAAACGGTGTCTGAAATCCAACCCTAGTCGGAACACTCATATTAAAAATAAAACTTTGCATTGATTGCCTTATTGTTTCATAATCAAGATTATCTTGTCTGACAAAAGGAGCTAGGAGCGTATCAAAATTAGCTAATGCCTGAGCGCCAGCCGCTTCTCCTTGCAAAGTATAGAAAAAATTAACAATTTGTCCCAAAGCTGATCTGAAATGTTTAGGAGCCTTGCAAGCAACTTTTCCCTTCACTCCGCTAAAACCCACTCTTAAAAGCGTCTGCAGATCCCAACCGCAACAATAAACTGCAAGAATTTGCAAATCATGCAAATGTATTAAGCCGTCGATGTGAGACTGCCTTATTTCTGGAGGATAAATTTTATTCAACCAGTAATGCGAACTGACAGCTGACGCAACGTGATTATTTAACCCTTGTAAAGAATAAGCCATATTGGCATTCTCCTTTACTCTCCAATCCAACTGCTTCAAATAACCTTCAATAATATCGTTAGAATCCAAAAGATGCTTCAAATCCCTTAGTCTGGCATGTTGTTCTCTATAAATTATGTAAGCTTTGGCGGCTTTAATGAAGTTTTCTCTTATCAAAACCTCTTCCACGATATCCTGCACTTCTTCCACTGCAGGCACTGAACGAGGATGAAACTTATTATTAAGCAGTTTTACCACGTTTTCCGATAAATCAGTGGCCAGTTTTTCGTCATCCCTTCCAACAGCCTTTAAAGCCTTATAGACTGCCTGAGCAACTTTAACTTTATCAAAGTCAACAATCTCTCCTGATCTTTTTCTTATCTGCTTAATTGAATTTTGTTCCATATTATTTTTGTTAGACTCTATCAATTTTTGATTCCAGGAAACAAAAAAGATCTAGAGGATTATTAAATTGCTTTTATTAAAGTGACCTCATAGATCTATTTCTCTGGGGAAGTATGTTAGTATAGTGAGAAACACGTTTCAAAAATACCCCTTGCAGCACTACTATTTTATAATATTATAAAAACAGCTGTCAATTATTTATTTATAGTATTTAAATAATCTAAAAATCATTAGTATTTTTCATCATTATTTCATCTTACGCCTTAAGAAAGCGGGAATTTCCAAATCATCTTCTTCATTTATTTGCGTCTTGCTGTTGATAACTTGTTGCGGTCTTGGCGGTAGCTGATCAACATCTTCTGTTACTTGTTTTTTAACAGGAAATTTAAAGGCATCATTATTGGCCCTTTCAAAAGCATCTGAGGATCCTTTAGTGTTGTAAGTATCTTTGCTTTCTAATGTCTTATGCACAAAAACCGGGTTAGGCGTGTATGAATGAGGCTTTGGATTTACTTTCTTAACAGTGTCCTTTTCACCAAAACCGGTAGCAATTACGGTTATGCTAATTTTATCTTTCAAACTTTCATCAATGGATGCGCCAAAAATAATTCGCGCGTTCTCTTCGCAGTTTTCCGCAATAACCTTGGCAGCATCCTGAATTTCAGTCATAGCCAAATTGGCTCCTCCTGAAATAATGTATAAAATTCCTCTCGCTCCTTCAATGGAAATATCAAGAAGGGGTGATGAAATAGCCATCTTAGCTGCCGCCGTTGCCCTGTTTTCACCGCTAGCCTCGCCTATTCCCATTAAAGCGGAACCGGTATCCTGCATAATTGTCTTCACATCGTTAAAATCCAAATTCACCAAGCCTGGAATTGTAATTAGTTCAGAAATTCCTTGAACTCCTTGCCTTAAAATATCATCAACAACTTTAAAGGCGTCAAGAACTGATGTTTTCTTATCAATTGCTTGAAAGATCCTATCATTAGGAATCGTAATTATTGCATCCACCTTATCTTTTAAATCACTATAACCCCTTTCGGCTATGGCTGCTCTTTGACTCCCCTCAAAAGAAAAAGGTTTAGTTACTACGGCAATAGTTAGAGCTCCTATCTCTTTCGCTATCTGCGCAATCACAGGCGATGCTCCGGTACCGGTGCCACCACCTAATCCGCATGTTAAAAAAACCATGTCAGATCCCTTAATAAAGTCTCTTATTTCGTTAATATTTTCTTGTGCTGCTTGAAAACCGGCTTCTGGATTCATGCCGGCTCCCAAACCTCTGGTTATTGTTTTACCAATATGGAGTTTTTTCTTTGCTTGACTTTGATGAAGTGCTTGGACATCAGTATTAACAACAATAAAATCCACACCCCTTATTTTAGATGCGATCATTCTATTAACAGCTGAATTTCCAGCTCCACCAACTCCTACTACTTTTATTTTTGCGATGGTTTCTATATCTGGTCTTATTTCCGGCATATATTTATAAGTATTTTATTTCTTTAAAAAATTAATAGTGGAAATAATTTTTTCAAAACTAGCTATCTCTTTTTCTTTTCCATCATACTCTATTTGCAACCACCTTTTTTCATCAATAGGCAGTACGTACTGGACATATGCTACACCATCTTCTTTTTGTAAAAGGTATTTCATGGCTCCCTTTTCGGCTATTTTTACTTGCCCTGCCACATTTGCGCCACTAGGATGATAGTCGACAAGCGAAGGGATTTTAGAAGTACTTCCTTTGACAGATAAATAAGAATCAGATCCGAAATCAAATATTATTCCTTCACTAACTTCCTTCTTAACATATTCTTCGCCATATTTCAATTCAAAACCATATAAACTATTTTTATAAACAGTTTCTTTATTTTCTACAGAAGGAGATGAAATATTAAAGTTAAAGCTTGATAAAATCAAATCATACGTTGACTTCAAAGACTCATCTATTTTTTGAGCTGAAAGATAAATTTCAAAAACAGTTTTATCGTGAAAGATATAAGTAGCTATCATCTCAGACTCAGTTGAGGAACTATAATAAAATCTTTTAACAGCCTCAAAATCATTTAGCTTAAATTTCTGTTCGTCTTTCAATTGGTTAGCCGTTTTTTGCATCGATTTTTCGGACTCTGAAATATAGTTACTAAAATCTTTTTTTATGCTTTGCCAAGATGCGTTAACAACCACATCTGGTCTTTCCGGATAAAAAATTTGTACACTATTTAGTTTTGATTCAATGACCCAATCAGAAGGATAATAAAATCCGAACTTTTTATCCTGGTCTTTAAAAACTGTCCAACCCTCAAAAGGATTTAAATTATTACCATCATCTAAATTTATTCCCAAGGGTATTTGATAAGTATCGTCCTTTTCTACTGTGTCGAGCAAACTATTTGTTCGATTTTTAACATTACCAAAAAACAAAATTCCAGCCACTATCAACAAAAAAATAATTACTGCTATAATGGCTTTATTATTTTTTCGCTTTGGTAAAACAATCTTTTTTTTAATTTCCTTTTTAATAGGATTTTTCTTTTTTTGTGATGGCATTTTTATATTGTTAAGGTAAAAAATTTTTAAACAATTTTCTCAGTTGTCCAAAAGCACCATTAACGTTCGGTTTTGGAAAGTAACCACCTGATCTTTTTTTACGCATCTCTTCCCCCCACAAAACCAAACCAACGGCAGTGGTAAATGATAGGTCGTTGATTTTTTCAATATTCGAAACTATTTCATGAGGATATCCCAACGAAGCTGGCAATCTTAACTCCCTTTTAGCTACTTCTATCAAACCATCAAGTTTTGCCCCTCCTCCGGTTAAAACAATTCCGGCAGGAAGCATGCTTGATTTTCCTATTTTCCTTAATTCTTTATCTACAAGCTCAAATATTTCTTCAACTCTTGCTTCGATTATTTCAGCAACTTCTTTTTTTGAAAATGAACCTTCCTCACTTACTCCGATATCCTCATATCTTACCATGTCCTGTTTTTTAAATTCAGATGGAAGGCAACTTCCTTCCCTAACCTTAATTTTTTCCGCAGTTTCAATTGGAATTCTAAGCCCTATGGCAATATCGCCGGTAATATATTCAGAGCCGATCGGAAGAACCCCGCAATGCAAAATATCATTATCTTCAAAAACAGCTAAGCTTGTAGTGGCCCCGCCTAAGTTTACAACAGCCACTCCCAATTCTTTCTGCCTGCTAGTTAAAATACTATCAGAACAAGCCAACACGGAAAGCACCAAATCATCAATATCAAGCCCGGTCCTATAAACGCATTTTGTAAGATTTCTTACCTGTGCGACCAAGCCTTGTATGATTTGGGCTTGGACTTCAAGCCTTATGCCTGTCATACCGGTTGGATCCTTTATCCCTGTCTGAGAGTCCACAGTAAAGTTTTTTGGAACAACATGGAGAATTTCATAGTTTGGAGGAACGGCGACTGATTTTGCCGCATCTAACGCTCTTTCAATATCATCAGACCTTATCTCTCCATCCGCTTTTGAAACTGCAGAAACACCTCTGCTTTCTTGAGCTATAATATGACTTCCGGAAATACCCACCCATGCGTTTGGAATTGGCTGCCCCACCATTCTTTCCACTTTTTCCAAAGCAGTAGAAATTGAAGAAACGGCATCTTCAATGCTTACCACAACACCTTTGCTTATTCCTTGCGCTGGCGCTTGGCTTGCTCCAATTATCCTTAACTTATCATCGTTTCTATTTTTTTGACCGACTACAACTCTTATACAGCTTGAGCCGATATCTAATCCAGTAATTATATTATCTTTGGGCATGGTATTTCATTTACAGTTCTATTATATAATTGTAATAAAAAACAGTCTTTTTATCAACTATGAAATGGCAAAATTCGAACAAATAATTTATTCAATAACGATTTAACTCTTAAATTTAAACACTATTTACAATTTAAAATTTTATCTACCGCAATCATAAGCTTTTTTTCGAAAGAAAACATCTCTTCAGCTTTTTTTTTGGATACATTTTCATGATCATATCCTATTAAATGGCTTAAGCCGTGAATTAAAAGTCGAATAATCTCCTTCTCAAAATTCCAGCCGTATTCCTTTGCCTGATCTTTCGCTTTCGTAGGACAAATTAGTATTTCACCCAAATATTTTTTGTCTTTCTGCGCCTCAATAAAATCATCCTCTTCGGCAAAACTTAATACATCCGTCACGGAATCTTTGTTCCTGTATATTTTATTTAACTTTTTAATATCTTTAGCTTTAACAAAAGCCAGTGAATACTCCGCTTCATAACCTAATTTAGCAACCTTAAAAAAAATGTGGCTGACTTTTTTTAAAATTAAAGGCCTAACTTTATATTTGGTATTATTATTGAACTGAAAATCAGACATGTTTTATGGTAAAGTTTCTTCTGATGAAGTATTAGTTGAGTTGTTCGTGTTTGGCGCCAATTTTACCAAGGTAAATTTCTTAATCATCATTTTTACTATATTTGGATATCTGAGTTGTGAGCCTGCATCCATAATATATTCAAAACTATAAATTTTTGTTTTTAAACTGTCACTAAAGTATACAGAAAGATTATCTGGCGCTATTAAGCCTGAAAGATTGCCGTATTCTATTTGTTTGAGCTGTACTGGCATAACCTGAGGATTAAGCTTCAAATACCAATCAATTGCCGATATTCTGTCGGCGTTTTCCTTTACTGATATTTTAATTATTTCTCCGGTTTCTGTAGTTATAATAGCTTGTTTTGTGGCCTTTACTGTTGAAAAGGACCATTTTTTCATCACAGGGATTGAAAAATTATCATCTGCAAAATCTGTGACTGCAATTCTTAGAAAATCAGCATTTTCCAATTTTGCTTTCTCCGATGATTCAGGGATTAATGGATTATAACCGCTAATTATTTCATCTCCATCTTTAAATCCGTCTTTATCAGTATCAGAGTCCAAATGCGAAGTGCCGATTAAATTCTCTTCAATATCAGTCAAACCGTCATTATCAGTATCCGGACTTTCAACCGGAGGGACAAGTGATATTTCTTTCACATCTTTATTTTCTTCTTCCTTTACAGGTTCAGTAGTTGTAGCCGGCTCCTGCACTTCTTCAACTATTTCTTCCTCGGTAGGCGGAGCTAAAGTTAAAAATTCCTCTTCCTGAAAATTCACGACTGCACTGTTATCGACAGGTGTTTCTTTGACATCTTTATTTTTCGCCTTAATAAAATAATCATATGCAAAATATGATCCAACAGCTACTAGCACAATAATTAAAAGAATTATTGCCACCACAAAAGAAGAGAAAGAAGATTTTTTTTCTTTTGGTTGAAATTTATCCGGCATCACATAAATATTTTGCGGAGGCAAAGTATTTGATGCCGCTGTGTTTTGTTCAACGGTATTTAATTCCATATTTTTTATAATTACCTAATATAATTTGACTCCTCCCGTCTTTGTGGGATCATAACCATTAATTACTTCTTCTCCGTCTTTGAATCCGTCTCCGTCAGTGTCAGGATTTAAAGGATCAGTTTTATATGTTTTAACTTCTGCATAATCTGTTAAGCCATCGCCATCAGTATCAGCATTTCTTGGATCTGTACCTAAAAGTTTTTCTTCTCTGTCGGTTAACCCGTCTTGATCTGTGTCAATCTCTTCGTTACTGTTTTCTGTAGTAGTAGTAGTAGTAGTAGTAGTAGTAACTTGAGCGTCCAAAACAGATTGAGGAATTTCTTCCGGTTGAACTTCAGGCAAAGGAGGCGTGGGAGTCTCAACTAATGGTTCGGTTTTATTTACCGGTGAAAGAAAGTCTTCATTTTCCATATTTTGCATATTCTCAACAGGATTTGATTGCTTAAAGAAGGATTCTTGCATTTTGCCGTATATCAACCAAGAACCAATTACAATTAATGCAATTATAGCCACAACAAGCACGGGAATTAAAAAGACCGCTAAGCTTGATCTTTTAACACCTCCATTATTATAACTGATATTGGGATTAGATGATGGAGCAAAACCTCCCGCTGCGCCCTGATCATGAGAAAAAGGATTATCTGTCTTTGAAAAAATATCTTCGACACTTCCTGAAGGGTTAGGATTGTTAATTTGTTGTTGTGGAGTGTTGAAATTCACCGTAGAAGGTTCTTTGGGCTTAAAAATATCAGGTTTAGGTAGGGGCTGTTGCGCATTTTGGTTATCTAAATCAGCTCCCGGAGTTGGATTTTGCTGTTGTAAATTATCAAACATTTTATTTTATTATTTTTAATATATTATAAAATGGATTAAGTAAGAATTTCAATATTTTTTCAAATATAGATGACTCTTGTTTTTCAAACACTCCTGCAACTTTAGGTTCAAAATCAGCTGATACAATTAAGGAGTCACAATTACCAGAATAATTACACAATGTTAGCTCAAGCGGATTACCAGATTCAAAATATGGTCGATTATCTTTAAGTTTTGCTTTAATTGTCCTACTGCCAAATTCTCTAATAGTAAAGACCGATCCTCTCATTAACATACCATTGCCGCCATTGAGCGTGAATAAATAAATTTGATTGCTTGCATTAATTGCAGGCTTATCAGTATATAAATAATCGTAATTAGAATATGTTCTTAAATGTTTTTCCGTTCCATCTGCTGCAATACCGAAAAAAATTAGTGGAATACTATATTCTATTTCATTATTAAGTGCATCATTTCTAATAAATTTAAACGAACCTTTATTATTAAACGGCCCATCAGTATAGATGTTATTTATGTAGTTAATTCCTATGTGCAACCATTGTCCGCCATCATTTGTTTTTAGAGTAAACAAGTCTCCATTTTTCAAAGGACAGCTATTGTCATTATTAAAATTCTCTGCCTGAGAACCAGTACAGGATGAATCACAATAACCATCATTAAAATGATTGCAAGAAGCAATTACATCCGGTATTGCTGAAATATTACAATTTGCACAAATTGAACTATCCACCTCCACTCCATTCATTATACATTTATATGTCTTACTTATATATGTCCCAGAACATGGGCAAGGATTAGGTGCAGAATTTAAAGTTTCCGCCCAACTTACATCAGTACAGACTGAAGTATCAAAAACACAGACACCTGAAGTGTTTCTATAATATCCTTCTTGGCAACACTTGTTTGAAATTAATCCTAAAGGATCAGTACATGTAGGCTCAGGCTCTGTTGCTAAACAAGAAGCCCAAGATTCGCAGACACATGCCGATCCGTTAAAATATGTTCCGGGCACACAAATGCATCTAGTATTATCACTACTTATAGTTTGATAAGAGCCCTGACAAGGTAACTCGCCAAGTGGAGTGCATAAATTATGTAATTCACAAACCCCACCCGTAAGACAATTATTTCCACAATCTATTTGCCCCGCACATTTATCTATCATAATACCACACTTACCAGAACATACTGCCGCATAGTCAACATCACAATTACAAGATCTTTTTTCTATCGGCTTTGTGCGAGAATTAGATAAACAAGTTGGATTTGAATAGGAAAAAGCTGCAGTAGTAGTTCTAATCTGAAATAGTGTAGTTGGACCACAAGTGGCTGGCGACCAGGCAGTAGTATTCCATATAGGCACTTTACACTGGGAAACGTTAAATCTGCAGTTACTATCACAAGAAAGAGTAGCACCAGAATAATCACAGGTTCCCGGAACAACGGTTTCACAGGTATTGCCGCCTAAATTAATTCCATCACACTGTTCACCGGGATCTATATTACTATCTCCACAACTTGCTACATATTTACAATTCCAAGCGCAGTATCTTGCTCCATCGTAACCACCATTGGGACCTTTATCACATTCTTCCCCTTCCGCTGCTTGTTTCGTTCCATCACCACAATTCTCTAAACAAGTACCACCGTTACATACTCCAGCGCAAGGAACATCATAAGGACAATTACTACAGTTTTCGCCGGTATTAAATGTGCCATTTCCGCAAGTGGGAAGAACTGAAGACGCCATTTGTTCTATAACATTTTCCCAACCGGAATAAAATGGATTGTATCTTAAGCCGTTTACCCGTTGCCAATAAGGTCTCCATTTATTTCCACCCGTAAGATCATATTCGCTTTTAGCATAAAATCTGGCGTTTGCTCCATTAGTAGTATAAGCGAAGTAAATATAGACTGATGAATCGATATCAGGGCTTAACATTTGCTTGTTTTCATTACTCCAGCAAGTTGTCGAATCATAATCGCCTGAACAACCATAAAGTTTGTTTATGGGATCAATAGCCATCACACTGCCAAGACTCTTGCCTAATGTTTCCTGCCAAGATGGCCATACGCTATATGTTTTGCCAGTTATATAACTTCCCGCCTTTATGTCAGGGAAGAAATTTGAACATCTGCCTCCGCCGTAACAGTTTGTATCATCTAAGCATCTTCGGCTTTGATCATTACTGCATTTTTTAATATCATAATAAGCTAAGAGCTTTTCTTGCATCTGATGAATGTCTTCGACTCTTTTAACATCCCTGGTCAACTTTGCTTTTGGAGAAAGACAATAACTGTTGGTAGGACAATCCTTGTCACTAAAACAGTTATACCCAGTTCCATAGCATTGGCTAAAATTAACTTGGTCAATAAAATTATAGTTAAATGTCCAATTATTAACCATCTGATTGAAAATATTTTGCATCTCAGAACTATTGCCTTGCGTCCTGCTCATTAAGTATATGTTGGTATATATTGAATCATCAGTTGAGGTGTTGGCAGCATTTACGTAAACAGTTCTGCCATCAGTAATTGCCCTGTAAGAATCAACGCTTTTTGCAGTAGGGTTGCCAGAAACATTAAAAGTATTCCTGTACCAGGTAAGGGCCGGATAATGATTATCATTTGACATAATCCTTATGCCGATTGCATCTTCATCATATTCTTTCTGGCGATATAAACTCAAGTTATAAATTTTCAAATTTGAATCCCAAACATATGGAGATTGTCCGTTTGCACTATAGTTGCAATCATTTACCCATTTTAAGGTTATAGTATGATCACCTTGACTTAAATAAAACGGTCTAGAATAATTCAATTGCTTATTATCCGGAGCGCTTGCCCATGCTGAAATATAATCAACGGGAACTGTCTGATTATCTATAAAAATTATAATATCTTGGAACACTTTTTCTTCTCCTGTTCCATCATCACGATAACATGAATGATCACCATAACATATTGGATTTGTGTTTCCAATATCGCAATATTGAGTGGTGGGAGGAGTAGAAGCAACAGAAGCACTTGCATTATTATTCGAAGTAAGAAGTGATAAATTATAAATGTCTGTAGAAGTTACAGTAATGTTGAATATTATCGGTTCCGCTAGAGGATTTCCGTTAGTAGTGGCTCTGCATTGATATATAAAATCAGTTCCTATTGATGTACATGTGTTAGCTACTGGCGTAAATGTTGCTAAATTACCATTTTTAGACACAACCGGATGAGAGGAATTTATTAAATTACTATAATTTTTAACAAATAAAAATTCTTTTAACTTGGTCTGACAATCAGACTCATTTGTAGTTGATTTTTCAAATCTTGCAGTAACTGAATTGTATACGTAATGAGTATTTCCTCCATCCCATAAGATTGTAACTGTACTATCAATTAAATTTGCATAATAACCCATTGTGGGATTAACTCCACTTAAGCCTCTGGCAGTTTTATCAATTTTAATGCAATTTGATGTTATTGCTAGATTGTTGGGACATTCATAACCGTTACCTTCCTTATCCCATAAATGAATATTATTATTTAAACAGTTACTGCAGAAATTGCCCGTAACAGGTGCAAAACCGTTAGGCAAAACTATTGTAGTAGTAGCAGTATAACTCCCATTAAAAATATAAGCTGAACGATCGCTATTCCAAATAATTACATCATCAGAACGTCTTATAGCAAATAACGGTTTTTTACTAAGCGGATAGCCTGGTGCCACCAAATCATTCCTATTTCCCTTGCGCCAAACTTGATCACTGTCAATTTTATAATAAAAATTTCCGTCATTTGACCATAAATATGTTTTACCTTCTAAATTATAACCGGCTATAGGGTTAAAGTTGCCTGGCAAGCCGAATAACGCCAGTTCTCCTCTAGAAACCTTTTCCCAACCCAAGTTTGTGTTTCCGCTACTGGTTGATCTATAATATTCTTTTTCAGACCATAGATGTACTGATTGAATTGTATTTATTATCTCAAAATACCCTACTGTTGGATAAAATTCATTAGGTAAATTATTACACTGTTCTTTTCGCATACCGGAAATGGCAACATTAAGCTCTTCCGTTGTGACATCATAATCGCCTATTGAGGGCAAATCATCTTCGGTATGAAGTCGACAAACACCAATCTGACAATCACTATTGGTTTTACAGTCATTAAGATAACTGCTTCCATTCCAACAAGCTGAAACTTTTCCATTATCACGGCAGTAAAAAGTTGAAAAGTTAGTGTTTGGACAAGCACTGCCATCATTAGAAATACAATTATCCTGTCCATCAATAAAAGGGAAATTTGAAGGATCGGGCCATGGATTATCGCAGTTAAAAGTATTAATAGTTACAGTTCCCGTAGCCATTGTTCCAGCATCTGGATTAGCAGGATTAAAAGCTAAAGCATGGTATAAATCCATACCTTGAATATTACCAGAGTTAATCCATCTTGCTCCATTGTAAGTAGTGGTAGAATAAGTAGATGTCGGATAAAATTCCGTATCGTCTAATTTTACTAAAGTTCCACCTTCATTTGCAAAACCAAAATAAGTAAATCTAAATTCTTTGAAATCTGCTTTAACTCTAAAGCCTGTACTGCCATAAGCCCAAAATCTATAAAGGTGCTGATTGCGAGGCAAATTATTTTGATTACTAAAATCAAAATCATTATTCCAACTGGCACTCTGATCATCATCGGCTTTTTGTTCAGGTGTTAATGAACCGCAATAATCCCCATTACAAAAGAAATTATCTTTGTTCCTTTCCCAACCAAGGGGCCAAATTTCTGATTTTACGTTATTTATTTGGCATCTTTGATCTTCCTGTCTAAAGATAGTCGTTGTTGATTGAATGCTGAAGTTTCCATTCACAAATAACCTCATTCTATAAGTTTCTCCGTCTGACCAATTTTGATCATTTATAAAATTTATAATCCTTTCTCCGGAATCATTGCCATACGCTACTAAGCTTATCATTCCATTATTATTTGCTAAAGTGGAAGTTGCAGTGTAGTTACCCTTGTCCATTTGGATCAATTCGGAGGTAAATTGTCGATCATATATCAGACACAAATAATTTGATGCCGTGGCTGAACCTATAAATTTTTTTACAAAAGCTTTTATCTTATACCAAATTTTTACGAATATAGAAGCGTTATCAGGAGGTCCTTGTGCAATAATTTGGCATTCATTTTCACCAAAATCATCAGCAGTCTCATATTTCTTATCAATAACAATGCGAAGATCTTCTATGTTTTTTGGAACAGATACCCTCCATATGCCTGTTTGGCATGGATTCAAAGCTACAACCGGACCGCATCTTTGCGCAGTAGGATCAACCGTAAAAGTCCATGAATAAGCATCCGCTTCACCCCTGTCCAAAGTTCCGTTTCCGCAACCTGTATCTTCAGAAGAACCTACCCATAAGCATTGATCCGAACAAATACCGTTGCCATTATTAACTCCATAGTCACAGTCTTCCCCAAACTCTATTTTTCCATTGCCACAAACTGGAGCATTCGGATTTGAACCTTGATTAAGACAGTTATTATTGCATCCCGGTTCTCCTGCCATACAAGCTACTTTTACCTTCACAGCATTGCCAGCAATGTCAACAACAATAGTACTTGTAGCGCCAGTACTGCTTGCGCAATTAAAATCTTTATACAACGAATTTGAATTTGTCGATGTTGCATAATTTGATTCATAAAGACATATGGAAGAGCAACCATCGCCGTTTGCAGAATTACCATCATCACACTGCTCACCTTTTTCTATTTTACCGTTACCGCAAACGGCTTTTGATCCTTCAACAAGTAAACAGTTTGAAGAACAGCCATCGCCACTGGTAATATTGTTATCGTCACAATCTTCTCCAGGCTCAATTATTCCATTTCCGCATGATGCAATATTTGTGTTTCCTAAATTTTTACAATTTGTCGAACAATAAGCCATCAGATTTGATTCTGTTGTAGTGCACTGCTTAAATTCTTTGCCACATAAATCCATTGTGGAATCAAACAAGCAATTTGTTGAACTGCAATATGCTTGATCATTATTTATCCAAGGGTAAATTCCTTGTTCACAAGCCTCGCCGACAGTCTCTCCATTTAATCTATAGTTCAAACCTGATAGAGATAAATTATCAAAAGATGATATTCCATTAACCATAACTCGATAACGACCGTCGAGATTATTTGTTCCAAAAGTTATTTTATTACTATAATTTACATTTGGCCTATACCAAGCAAAATCAATTAAATGATCATTACTAATATTATTACAGTTAGAGTCACCAGTGCACTCGTATAATTTTACATAGTTATAGATATTATTTAAACTTGCATCCCTGGAAAAAGTAATTTCAAGATCCGGATTTGTACACATAGTGTCCTCCGGTCCATGCTTTACAACTCTAAATGAATCAGATCCTACTCTGAGTTTTGCCCAACCTTCACGATTAGCATGCGCCATTGCCGTAATAAAAACAGATCCTTCCGATACTGATTCAGCAGTTTGAACAGGATCGACTAAGTTGAAATTATCAGTACCATTACTATCTACAATTCCGCAAACGTTTAACGTTGAAGGATTTTTTGAAATAGTGGCTATAGATGCTCCCGTTTCTGTTAATTCACTATGCGGAGGACGATAAGAATGTTCATCGGTATAATTAACCAAAGACCACCAATCCCAATTTATAAAGCATCTTGCCAAAACATTGCAATTTCCAGCCTGAGGAACAGCATCGTACTGTTGAAATTGCGCTATAAAGGAAAGAAATATGTTTTTGGGCTGGACATTTATCGAGGAAACTTCGCAGGTACTGGTTGCAGTTTTAAATTTCCAATAATAATCTTTATAGGCATCTGAATCAGTAGACTCAGATGGTGGATTTGCATTAGTTCCACCATTGTAAACCCATCCATTATTGCCAAAGCTTGGCGTAATTAAATGGCCTTCTTTAAGATTATCACTGCCGGCCTTTGAACCTCTCAAGCCGTTTTCACCTCCCTTAATAATAACTCTGTACCATTTATTGGGATCGAGATATCCGCTTTCAATAATAGTCTTTGCATTTTTTTCGTTGTATTTGATTTTTTGATTTAAAGCGACATCAATTATAAAACCTTCTGGCAAAGAGGTAGTAGCAGAAGTGGATGAAGTAAATAGATTTTCATATGCCAAAGGCCTGCTATATTCAAAAATTCTAATTGTGGGTGTAATTCCTTCTTCATTAAGATTTACTAACGTACATGTAGAAGTTGGAGTTGGTTCAGTCGAACCGCAATCTTCGATAATAATGTTTCCGTTTCGTGTTGATGTGCTTAAAGTTAAGGTTTCATCCACAATAGGCCTGTTAAATCTGGCGGAAATAAGCGCATTTGTGCAAGCGTCTGTTGCACCTTTAAATGGCGAAGGACTTTGAGTGGTATCAGTACAATCTCTGTCTTCGACCACCATTACATCAGTAAAATTATTTATCACCTTACACTCACCTCTTAGCGGTTTTCCAGGTATAGCAGCGGTAATAGTGGCATTAGGGCCAAGCCTATTGTCGCCCAGTGCAGCACTAACCTGAAAAGGATCAACTTTATTATCAGTTACAGCCAATTGAAAACGGCATAAATCTGATCTTTCAGTTGTTGTTGCCGTACTATCGCAGAAGTCCTTGTTAGTAATAGCTATATAATTGTTATACCTTAAGTCTCCTAATTGATTGCTCGGACCAGGTAAAACATCCCATTGCCAATTGTAATCCCAAGTATTAAGTGTCAGACAGTAGTTATCTTGACTAGTTAAGTAAGAAAAATTAGATGTTGTAGCACCTTGCCAATACATTTTGGTAGGATTTGGAGCGCAACCGATACAGCCTTCTTCACAATGTTGTAATGTGTTTCTGGTTGTAAAATTCCAACAATAAGCCGCGTTAGCATCACAGCCTCTTTTATCTTTGGCAAATTGCGAATTAGGCGTAAAAACTAATTTTTTATATTCATAACTGTAAATCTGATCAGAAAGGTTTACCTGATAAACGGTTGAAGTCGTCAATCCTTCAGCAACGCTTAATTGGAGAAACTTATCATTTTCCAGATTAATCTGGATATCTAAAGGTATTTTTTCGCCAGTAGTAGAAACACGATATATTTTTACTGTTGAACTATTTATAGTATTTGCATTCATTCTCCTGTTAAATTCTGCTGTGATCAAAGCATTGGAACATGCCGGAGCGTAGGCGGCTGCTATGCCCTTATTCGTCGCCCAACCCTCAACTTCATTAGTTATATGTAACTTATACCAAGGTGAAGGTGTTGGAATCCTTACATTGCAATTTGATAAACAACTTTCAATAATGTAGGGATTGCCTTCTAAACTGCCGGCATTAAAATTAAAAAGCCAACTATACATTGTCTGCTGGGCTTGCGGTACAGGATTATAACAAAAAGGATCTACTAATTGACATTGACCAAAAATTCCATCATTACCACATACCTCTTGCCATTTACAGGTACCGTTTGGATTTGGAGCGCCTTCAATCGTACATGGATTCACCTCTCCTTTTTTACATGTTTGAGCCTGAACACATGTACAACTTTCTAAATTACAACTAAGTCCTCTGTTGCATCCTCTTGGATCACATGCTCCCCAAGGATCAATGCCGCAACTTTGATCAATATTTCCCCAACCCAAAGAGTTAAAAGCCCATGCATAAAAAATTTGTTTAGAAAAAGTAGTATAAGGATTTATACTACAATCAGCATCAGTCAGATCCGGCGCACAATCCCAACTCGTTCCCGCTGAATTGCATCTGAATTTGTAACTGCAATTTGCAATCGGATTAGCAACCGTACAAGAAGTGGTGCTGGCTTGATTTGGAACACAAGTACCCAGAATCGGTTCACATAAACAAGTGCTGTAATCACAAGTCAAACCGCTTTGACATAATCCATTATTTACCGAGCAGGCATTATCGTAATATCCGCAACTTTCTCCAACGCCTCCACGGCTTAAAATAAACGAGTAATAGTTACTGTATTCTGCTCCGTTAAAAATTCTTACCTTAGCAGTATTTGTCGAATTTGCTTCGGGAATATAATCGATCACGGAATTATTTGTCCAATCATATGACCTAGTGCTAGTAACATTAGTTTGGGCCCAAACAGCATCTGTTAAACGCCCGTTTATCCATGTTCCATTAACATAAGAACCAATAGACCAAAGAACATTTTTAGTAGCTCCGGTAGGAAACTTCAGACCATATATTGTGGTTGTAGCCGGATAAGATCCTGCTGTTGCAGAACAAATTCCCGGTCTTTCAATTTGATTAACCTGAAATGGCTTTCCATTACTTTCAATGCCATAAACTGAGTTAACTTTTACAGAATAATTAGTTGAAGTGTTGAATCGCATTTGAGAAGTACTGGTAACGGGTATAACATTTGGAGTGTTTGGAACTTTAATAATTATTTGATTTTCCGACCAAAGATTCGAACATGGCGCTCCCGGAAATTCCGCATTATAAGAATTACCGGCATTATCAACAAATGTTACAGTACCGGTTGAATTGCCAAAACCGCTTCCCCATATAGTAATCAAATTTCCGTTAGCTCCGTTTGGTATATCATCACTCCAGGTATTTGGGCGATTTAATTTTGTATCTCCCAAAACATCAAGTACAGGTGAAATGTAATCAATCTGCGGAACATCAATGCAACTACAGGTATCTAAATTACAAACCCCGTATCTGCACATATTATCATTAGCCTGACAAGAAGAAGTTGACGGTTCATTATCACAGGATTCTCCCGGACAAGCTCCACCGCAAACAGAACCGCAATCTATGCCTGTTTCTCCAAAATTCTTTATTCCGTCAAAACAATGATCGGGAATAAATTTCACTTTTAATTTTTTAAAAAAATAACTGCTGTCTTGAGGAGTTAAAAAAATGTCAATAGTGGAAGTTGTTCCAGTTGTATATTGCGAGGTATTCCAAGGAGCGTAAATATTTTCTACAACATTAAACTCATTGCCATTAATATTTTTTATTACATTTTCTATTGGAGAAAAAGCGCTTGACCCTGAAGCAATGTCTATCCACCTTAAATTCATTGCGGTAATTTCATTGGAAGTTCCCTTATAATGACCATATCCGCGAACTTGCAAATTAGCGCTTAAGGGAATTGATTTTACTCCGGTAAAGCTTTTTGTTACACCGATTTGCCAAATAACACCATTAATCAAAAGAGATTCATCTTTAAATCCGGTCACGTATGAATATTGATTAGCAGTATAGTAATAACAGCCATCATTATTCCATTGGCCCCAACTGTTTTCACTGATGCAATATCTATAGGCGCAGTTATCAACACCGCTATACTGAACATCACCAACAGTGCAAAGCGAGTTATCATCGGGCTCTACTATATTTGTAAGATTACTAAAAATAAATGTTACTATTGCAAAAGAAGCAAAAATTATTACAAGACCGATTACTGCCTGAATAATCATTTTTTTGGCCTTTTCCACTTTTGTAGGATCGCCGTCTGAAGTCATATACTTAAAGCCGGCGAACATAATCAAGATAATTGCCAAAATACCCAAAAATGCCAAGGCAACTTGGACAATTCTTCCTATAATTTCTGGTAAAGTTCTCGCTGAACTGATTCCGGCAGCTTCGCTAAAAACATTTATTTGAGCTAAAACTGAATTTGGAATAAAAACAAAACAAAGAAATAAAAAAAGTACAAAAAATAGTGCGCTCCTTCTTATATTTTTTAAATTTTGAGAAGAGTCCATTTGTCTAAACTTTTTTATTATTCACATTTACCAAAACAACATCCAGTTCTTCTTTCGTTTCCAGTTGAAGTGCCATAATCAGAAGATATTATCCAGCTTCCCGCCATATTGTCTCCTGCAGAATAAAACGGCTTACAAGTTTCAGTATTATCGCATACTTCAGCACCTTCAATCTGATCGCATTTCATATGGGCATAAGATGCAGGGTTATCGCTAAAAACACGGTATTGTTCAGCAATAATACTATCATTAACGCAACCGTCAGTATTTAAATTATTATTGGCGTTAGATGTATATATGCAATTATTAGAAGACGTTACTGTATTGAAATCACCATCCGCGCCGGCATATCTTGGTCCGCCCCCAGGCATAAAACAATTTTGCGTTATTGACTTAGCTCCCGATCCAATTAGCGGACCGTACTGCACTGCATTATCAAAATTATTGTGTTTAATCAAAGCTATGGTTCGATCAGGAACGTTATCACCATTTACATGACTTTCTGTTTTTGAAATCCAATAACCAATCGGATTTGCGCCCTTATTTAAAGTCTGAAGTACAAAATATCTTTGATACCAATTTTTAGAATATGTACTACCCGTACTTGTACCATACCCCCATCCCGGCTTAAAAGAAGAAGAATCCATTAATCTGTCAAACTCCACTTCCACTTCCCTATTTGACAACTCTTCTTCAATAATTCCATAATCCTGATTACCTACAGGAAAAATTCTGTTTATAAGCGGTGACTTTGTATCTACTTCAGATGAAAGATAAAAACTCCACTTAACATTATCTCCGGTATTAGTACCCGCAACAACATTGGTCGTAGTGGTAAGAACATATGGTGACATACCAGAACAACCTGCAGTTGAAGCGCATGTGCTAGTACTTGGACCTTCTGCAATTCCTAAAGTTTTCCCATTGACATCGACATATTCATTGAAATTACCATTAAATGAATTATTTGATAAATCACTTATTCCGCTTGTGCCTTCCGCTTTCGGATAAAAAGCATTTTTCTCATCAACTGTTTTAAAACATCTGTTTGTGGTACCGGTTTCGCAAGATCCGCCAAAACCGACACTAGAATCTCCAGAGCCGCACCAATTTGAATTACAGGTTCTAAGCGGAGCAGGAATAATTTCAATTTCAAATTTAGTGGATGTGGGATTTTCGGGAGCAACTTCCATCCAACAATAGATAGGATCTCCGCAAGTGTTTACGCCACAGACATTCGGCGGTCTTAAAGTAATGGTTCTATACTGATTTGAAATAGAGCTTGAAGCCTGAACAGTTCCATCTAACACACCGTCTCCATTAGTGTCATATTTTACAATAATAGTTCCTTCTATAGTAACGGGATTTATTGCCTTATCAAATGTAAATTGAAATAGCGAATTGTTATACGGATCAAATGCACCTCTTACCAAACTTCTTCCTTTAAAAGTATCCGTTCCTCCTAATAACTTTGTCAGGGAATTTGTACTTGTTCCTACCTCAATATTTTGGGAAGCTGAACCGGCATATTTGGCAGTAAGGTTTAAAGTGCCTTCCGAAGAAGAAGCCACAACAACTTCTCCTGCTGTCGCGTTTATTTTGTCCACCAAAGCACTAACGGAATTTGTCAAGCTTGAATTTGTAGGCACAAGAACAGTATGATAAGAAACATTATTTTTGGATAATGTGCTTCTTGTGTCATATGTCTGGTCAACAAAAAGGTATCTATATTCTTGATTGCCGTTTTTTATAATAAAAGTCTTTCCATCCCTATTGCCTGCTACCCAAAACTGCCAAGTTAAACCTTTTTGAAAAGGACCTCCGCTTGTTTGCAAATAAAGGCCGTTTTTGAAACTCAATTGAGTTTGAGTATCAGTCAATGGTAAAGATGATTCTGCTAAACCGAATAAATCAGGTGAAGAAACTGTAGCTTGCGTTCCATTGGAAACTATATTAACAGAAACATTAGTCAAAGTTGATGTTTTGAATTCAAAGCCCGTATCAGTTTTTAAATAAAGAATTTGTCCAGTATCTCCATGAGTTATTGGTAAACTTAAAGGTTGCCCTCTATATAACAATAAGTTCGAACTTGTTGCAATCCTTTGTGGCAATTCGGGAGTTATATCAGCTATGGTCATAGTTATGGAAGCTGTTCCGGCATTAGGATCAGCTAAATCACCATATTCATCTGCATAATCATCAGGAACAGGATAAATTTCTCGTAATAATAATTTTGGAGGATTCCAATCAAGTTTTCCGTTTGTTTCAAAAACCCATTCGTAATATCCTCCCTTAAAGATATTATCCCCGGAAATATTTTTTATTCCATTTTTTAATTTGACTTTAAAAATTCTTTTCAATCCGTCATTTAAACCTAACGGCTTATTTGGATAAAAGACAAAAGTCCTATTGTCAATAGTGCTCGTTACCGTAGTATCATTGAAGGCCTCTATTTTAAAATCGTCTGTTTCTACGCAATCATATGTTTCTGCGTTAACCTGACAAATTTCAATGTTATCGCTTACAATCTTATCATTGGCTCCGTAAATAGTATCTGCTTGGATTTCTTGTTTAAATGTAACAACAACCAAAGTATCGATAAATACATCTTTTTGATTAGGAGTCGGATAGACACTTTCAATCGGTCCTTTGCCAATCATTGAACGGTTCCAATCATTGTAACCTCCGGGAATTACCGGACCTCTTCCTCTGCCGCCTCCGCCAAAAGTACCATTTAATATTCCCATCACAAAAGTTGTAATGGCAAAAGCAAGAGAAATAATAATAACTCCAATAATTGCATTGGTAATAATTTTTTTACCCTTGTCAACTTTCGCGGGATCACCCTGAGACTGCATCCAAATCCATCCTCCGTACATTATCAAAAGAATAAGGAGGATACCCAGAAGCGCTAAAAGAACTCTGACAATATTGCCGATAATGGTAACCAAAGATGTTTCAGTTTCTATTCCAGCCGACTGAGCAAAAGCGGAGGTGTTTTCATCAGCTACTGTTTGGGCAAATGATTGGTGAGGTATAAATAAAACAAACATCACCGTTATAATCATCAGCAAGATGAAAACAGCATAGAAATTAATTAACGACCTTTGCATGGAAAAGAGCCGTCGTTGATTCATAATTTTGATTTTAAAAATTGTATTTGTTATTAATTATAACACAATTACGCTTTAACTTCCAAGCATCAAACTGTTGATAAATAAATAAATGGCAAAATAAAAAATCCGCTGTCTTAAAGCGGATTTTTTATTAGCTATTTAGATAGTTCTTCTTTTAGTATTATGGAAACGATTTGTCCATCTGCTTGCCCTGAAATACTTGCCATAACTGCTCCCATTGCTTTGCCAAAATCCGAAGAAGTAAAATTTTTATCTTGCAATATTTTTTTTATTTCTTCCCTAATTCTGTCTTCACTCATCTGTTCCGGCAAATACTTTTCTAAAATATTAATTTCTTCTTGTTCTTTTTCTGCCAAATCATTTCTGTTACCTTGACTATAACTTTCTATAGAATCTTTTCTTTTTTTTATTTCAGATTTTATAACTGCTATAATTTCACTATCTTCTAACATCTCTTCTTTAGCCATTTTTTTCTCAATCATCTTATTTACCAAGGACGATTTTATCATTCTTAATGTCATTACCAACTTTTCATCCTTATTCTTATAAGCTTGGAGAAAATCTGCGTTAATTTGCTCTTGTAAGTTCATATATTTATTTTCTTCTGGTAGGTTCTTCTACTAACTTTCCAATTTTTTTCAAGTATTCTCTCTTTGAACCAATTTCGTCTCTTCTAGCTGCGGCAGATCTTACTGCTGTTTTATTTTTTCTTTTTTCATGATACCTAACTTTTCTGCTTTGTAGCAGTCTTCCGCTTTGCTGTATTTTTTTTGTAAACCTTCGAACTAATGATTCAAAAGTCTCCCCTTTCTTTCTTTTTACTTCAGCCACTTAAATTCACCTCACTTTCTCTATTTTTTTATTAATAAATGTTAACTATTTAAAAACTATCGACTTCATCTACTCCAGAACTTCCGTTGCCAAACTCTTCTTCCTCAGTATCTACAGCCATATAATCTCCATAATCAGCTTTTGGCCTTTTTACCTTAGGCAACAATCCTTGCTCTTCATTAGCGGAAATATCCAACCTGTCGCCTTTCCATTTTTGGACTCTTTTTGCAAGATCACTATCTATTTTATTATAATCCACATTTTCTTGTATTCCACCATCCATATCCCTTACCAATACCGTACCGTCGCCAACCTCTTTTTGCCCCATTATCAAAGTATACTTAACTTTTAGCTTATTTGCTATTTCCAGTTGAGCTTTCAAATTATCCTTATAAAATGCTTGAGAAAGCTTGAAGCCTTTTTGACGCAGTCTCTCATACATTTTCAAAGCCTTTTTTTTGGCAGCTTCACCCAACTGCGCTACAAAGATATCAGGTTGGTATATATCTGGAACAACGACTTCCTTTTCTCGCAACTTTGAAACTACCCTATCCATACCCATGGCAAATCCACATGCAGGAACATCTTGTCTTCCACCTAAGAGTTGCACTAATCCGTCATATCTTCCTCCCCCGCCTAAAGCGCTCTTTCCTTCTGCATCATCCGCAGCCCAATATTCAAAAACCGTTTTAGTATAATAATCTAATCCCCTTACAATTTGAGTGTTTAAAACATAAGGTAAATCCAATTCATCCAAGTACTCTATAACTTTCATAAGATGACTTTTACATTCTTCATCAAGATAATCCAATATTTGAGGCGCTTCAATTTTTAGTTTCACGCATTCCTCTTCTTTGCAATCCAGAAGGCGCAAAGGATTTTTTTGAAGCCTTCTTTGGCAATTCGGACAAAGAACTTTAACTTTGGTTTTATAATATTTTACCAACGCTTTTTTGTATTCTTCTCGGCAATTAGGACAACCTATACTATTGACTTGAATTATTGAATCCAAACCAACTTCGTTTATCATATTCCAACCCATTAATATCATTTGAGCATCCAACGCCGGATTTATTTCACCAATAGCTTCATATCCAAACTGATGAAGTTGCCTATACCTGCCCGACTGAGGCTTATCATGCCTAAACATTGGACCATAACTATACAACTTAACAGGTTGAGTTTGATTTATCATGCCATGCTGTATGTAAGCCCTAACAATTGAAGCTGTGCCTTCCGGTCTAATGGTTAAATTATCACCTCCTCGATCTTCAAAAGAATACATTTCTTTTTCAATAAGGTCAGTTACTTTACCCAAGCCTTTTGTGAAAACTTCGGTATATTCAAGTATGGGCGTATCAATTTTTCCATAACCGTAATCCAATGCTATTTTTTCTCCAACCTTAACAACTAAGTCCCAGTACTTTTGATCTTGAGGAAGAATATCTCTCATACCAGTAACAGTAGCAAATTCTTTTTTAATTTTTTTTGCCTTTTTTAAATCTTTCTCCATTCCTTCCTTTTCTTCATTTTTTTTTGGTCTGGCCATTAAATTATTGTTATTTTTGAAAATATTAGTATTGAGGAGCTTTAAAGGTGCTGATTCTATTTAACGGCCAAGCACGCACCCACGCCTTGCCGACAATAAAATTCTTTTTTACTGGTCCAAAAATTCTTGAATCAAGGCTCTGATCCCTGTTATCCCCAAGAAGAAAATATTCATCTTCACCAAGGACAACATCACTGTAACCCTTTAACGGCAATTCTGTCCTAGTTTCATCAGGTAAATAACCTTCATTGAGCTTAATTGGCTGGCCAATAGTATCAACTAAATAAATTTCTCCGTTTTCAATCTTTATATGCTCTCCGGGAAGAGCTACCACTCTTTTTATAAAATACTGCTTCGGATCCTTTGGATATTTAAATACAACAATATCTCCTCTTTGCGGATCCGAAAATCTATAAGATATCTCATCAATAACTAAATATTCATGGTCATAAAAGTTTGGCTCCATAGAAGCGCCCTTTACATAAAAAGGTTTTGCAAGATAATATCTTATGCCCAGCATAATAGCAACGATAACAGCCATTTCGATAATAAACTGAACTGTTTGCTTGACTCTGGAATCTTTTGGCTCATCTATATACATATGATCATCTTTAGAAATTTTTTATTTAAATTTAATATAAAATTAAGAAAAATATAATATTTTTTAATTATAACATATTTTAGGTAATTTGCAATACCAAACAATATTAAAACATAAAAGGTTGGCAAAATACAAGCTATAAGATATAATATTTAAATAGTAAAAAATTATCAAGAATAAGTAATGAAATTAAACTTTCTGCCTGAAGAGGCTCATATCAAACACCAGGAAAACAAATCACTCGGCATTGAAAATCCTGTCATACAACCTTCTTTTAATCTAACTAAACTCATAATTATCCTAGCTGTCGCTTTTTTAATAATATTCGCCGGGTTAGCCGGTATTTTAGCATTTTCCAAAAATCAAATATTTGCGGACCTTTCCAAATTGAATTTTTTAAGCCAGGTTGGCCAGCTTATTACCAGCCAAGATAAAAAACTAATTGGTGAAGAACAAGACCGAGTCAATGTTTTATTGCTTGGAATCGGTGGCGAAGGCCATGAAGGAGGAAAACTCACTGACACTATTATTTTAGCGAGTTACAAACCAAGCGAAGAAAAATTTGCAATGATGTCAATCCCAAGAGATCTCTATATAAAATCAGAAAATTTTGGATGGACTAAAATCAATGCAGTTTATGCTTATGCCGAACAAAAAAAAGAAGGTGAAGGACCCAGAGCAATATCGGAAGCATTAGAGAATTTGTTTGACCAACAGATCAATTACCATGTAGTTGTTGACTTTGAAGGTTTTGAAAAACTTATAGATGATCTCGGTGGCATTGATGTTATGGTTGATAATGATTTAATTGATAACAGTTATCCCGCAAAAGGAAGAGAAAATGCCTATCCTTACTCCAGCAGATTTGAAAGATTAGTAATTAAAAAAGGTCCTCAACAATTTGATGGGGAAACAGCTTTAAAATTCGCGCGTTCTCGACATGGAGCAGGATCGGAAGGCTCAGATTTTGCAAGATCAAGACGACAACAAAAAATAATTATGGCCGTAAAAGATAAAGCCTTATCTTCATTAATTAATCCAGGCAAAGTATCAAGCATGATATCTGCATATAACAAAAATATCAAAACCAACTTGCAATTATGGGAAATATTAAGAATTTATAACTTAACAAAAAATATTGACAGGGAAACGATAATTAATCAACAACTTGATGATTCTCCACAAGGCCTGCTTTACTCTCAAATGCTTAACGGAGCTTACGTTCTTCTGCCAAGGGGAAGCAACTATTCAAAGATTAGAGCTATATGGCAAAATATATTCACTTCAACATCAACTGACTTTATTGTTAAACAAACTGATGAAGATGCGAACTTAGCCAGAGAACTTGAAAAAATTAATCAAGAGAGCAAAAAAAATGAAAGTTTTACAGTAATAAGTTCCACAAAGGCAACGACCACAGTTGATACAGATGATAATAATCAAATTATTAATGATATTTCCAATAATGAGAATGATAACGTTTCCTCGACTCTTCCCCCATATCAAGGAGAAAAAGCTTCCATAGAAATAAGAAACGGCACAGAAATAAATGGCTGGGCTTCAACTGAAAAAACAAAACTCTTAACACAAAAATTCAATATTACGCAAGTAGGAAACGCTCCCACAAAAGACTATGGCAAGGTTTACGTCTATAATATCACGGGGCAAAATCCGGCTACAGCTCTGGAATTGTCAAAAATATATAATGTAAGCATATTAACTGAAACTCCTCCTTTCCCCAGCAAAGCTTCATTCCTCATAATTCTTGGGAAATAGTGGTAAATAAAAAGAGACTATATAAGTCCTCTTTTTTTTATTCAGCTTTACTAAATTACTTATTAAAAATATAATTAATATATAAGTAATAAAGCAATATTATGAATACAGAAATAAAAAGAAATCAGAAAACAATAGAAGAAGAAATAGATGTTAAAAGTCCCACTTTTTTAGCACCTGATAAGTATTTAAAAATTCTTGAAGATAACGATTTACATTCTAATGCTGAGATATATAAAAAAGTTTTAGAAATTTCTGAAGCCATAAAAGATGCAGGAGGTAGAGCATTGTTAGTCGGCGGTAGCGTAAGAGATGTTTATTTTGGAAAAATACCCAAAGATTACGATCTGGAAATTTACGGATTAGAATCTGAAAAAGTTGAAGAGATTGTTTCCAAATTCGGAAAAATAAATGATGTAGGAAAGTCTTATGGCGTATTAAAAGTTAGCTTCGGTCAAGGAATTGACATTGATGTTTCTTTACCCAGAAAAGATTCCAAAGTTCAAGAAGGACATAAAGGTTTCCATACAAACACTAACCCTTATTTGTCGATAGAAGAAGCGAGCAAAAGAAGAGATTTTACAATGAACGCCTTAGCTGCAGACCCATTAAACTGTGAGCTCTTCGATTTTTTTGGAGGATTACAAGATATAAAAGATAAAAGATTAAGAATAACAGATAAAGAGAGGTTTGTTGAAGATCCGTTACGCGCTCTTCGAGCATTTCAATTTATTGGCAGATTCGGATTAAAACTCGAAGAGGAAGATTTTAAGATAATAAAAGAACTTGCGCCACAAGTTAAACTTGAGCCTGAAGACAGAATAAGAGAAGAATGGAAAAAACTTCTTACCAAATCCGAGCATCCATCCATAGGACTTTCTGCCGGTATGGCTTTGGGAATTCTCCAAGAAATTCATCCTCAGTTCCCTCCCTTGGCCGAAACTCCCCAGGAACCAGAGTGGCACCCTGAAGGCAACGCCTGGATCCATACTTTAATGAGTGTGGATTGGGCAAGCGAACTTTGCGACAGCGTTAATCTTGATGAGAATAAAAAATTTACAATAATACTGGCAACGCTTTGTCATGATCTTGGCAAACCCGAAACAACCGAGTTAAAAGATGGCAGATATATTTCACACGGACATGAACCGGCAGGAGAAAAACCGACTAGAGAGTTTTTAAAAAGCTTGAATGCAGATAATGAAACTACTGATAAAGTAATAAAATTGGTTGTAAATCATTTAGCCCCTTCTATGCTTTACATTTCTAAAGAAATAAAAAAAGAACCGGTTACCGACGGAGCGGTAAGAAAACTTGCAAAAAGAATTTTTCCGGCAACTATCCAAGAGTTAGTGCTGGTTGCAATGGCAGATCACATGGGCAGAGGACCCTTTACTGATCCAAAGTTTCCGGAACAGTTACTTTTACCTGATGGTTATCCGGCGGGACCATGGTTATTAAAATGGGCCAGGGAATTATCAGTTGAACAAAGCAAACCAGAAAATGTTATTATGGGGAAAGACCTGCTAAACATAGGATTCAAACCGGGAATGGAGTTTGGGAAAATTATCGAACTCTCAAATCAACTGCGAGATGAAAAATCAATGACAAGAGAAAATATTTTAAAGATTATTTTAAATTGCAAAAGCAGCACCGAAGCTATTGAGAGCTTAATGCAAGCATAATTTTAAATTATTTAAAAGAATTCTTTTTTTAATTTTCTTGCTTTTATAGGCTCATTACCTATATAATTCTAGATAAATACTTATTATGAAAAAAATAGCAAAAGTTGCGATTGTAGGTAGAGCAAATGTCGGCAAATCCACCTTATTTAATCGTCTAATAGAAAAAAATAAAGCTTTAATTTCTGATACTCCGGGTACAACCAGAGATAGTAATATTGACATTGTCAATTGGCAAGGCAGAAGTTTCGAAGTTATTGATACCGGAGGAATTGATTTAGAATTAAAACATCCGGATGACATTGAAAAAGGCATACTAAAACAGGCGCAAAAAAATATTGACACTGCTGATTTAATTCTTTTTTTAATAGATGTAAAAGCCGGCGCCTTGCTTGCCGATAAAGAAATTGCAAAAATTTTAAAAAAGAAAAACAACAAAAAAATAATACTAGTGGGTAATAAAGCTGATTCACTAAAATTAAGACAAGCGGAAAGTCCCGTTTACAAATTAGGCTTTGGTGAACCTTTTTATGTATCTGCCGCAAACGGATCAGGAATTGGAGACTTGCTTGATGAAATACTTTCCCGATTATCTAAAGAAAAAACATTAAAAGTTGCGGAAGATGACAATACAATTAAAATTGCTATCGTAGGAAAACCTAACGTAGGAAAGTCTTCACTTCTAAATTCTATCTTAGGCGAAGAAAGAGTAATAGTAACTGACAAACCGCATACCACCAGAGAAAGTCACGATAGTTTCTTTTTTTACAAAGAAAACAACTTTACTATAATTGATACGGCCGGAATGATCAGGAAGGCAAGAATAAATCCGAAATCTTTAGAAAAAAAATCCATCGGTAAATCCA
The DNA here is from genome assembly GCA_964350585.1 of uncultured Gammaproteobacteria bacterium. Lineage (GTDB taxonomy): Bacteria > Patescibacteriota > Patescibacteriia > 2-01-FULL-39-33 > 2-01-FULL-39-33 > JBAYJM01. The sequence goes on along the minus strand of CAYGKC010000004.1, from coordinate 22,404 downwards.
TTGACGCCATAAAAGAAGCTGATGTAGTCATACTTGTCACTGAAGTACAAAAAAAAATTGATACACAAGACAAAAAAATAACGCAAAAAATTCTTGAAGAAGGAAAATCTTTGATAATTGCGGCCAACAAATGGGATATCATAGAAAATAAAGAAACAAATGACATAAACGAATATAAAAGTTATTACTATTCGCAATTTCCGTATCTATGGTGGGCGCCTCTAATTTTTATATCAGCTAAATCCGGTCAAAGATCAAAAAAAATTCTTGATATGGCCATTGAAGTCAGAAAAAGCAGAAATATAACCATTAGCCAAAGTCAACTAGACGACTTTTTAAAGTCAAAAATAAAACAGCATAAGCCATCAAGAGGAAAGGGATTAAAAAATCCATACATCTACAAAATTGAGCAAGTAAAAACAAACCCTCCAAAATTTTTTATTTATGTAAACGATCCGACAATTTTACATTTTTCATACATCAGATTTTTACAAAATAATCTTAGAGAAAAATTCAAAATATCAGGTACTCCCATTCAAATGGAAGTAAAAAAATGGGTAGGCAATAAAAATGAAACTAATAATAGGTCTAGGTAATCCAGGTAAAAAATACCAAAAGACATGGCACAATGTCGGTTTTTTGGTTTTGGATGAATTAATCAAAGGAGAAAAAGTAAAATTTAAAAAAAATAGTAAATTTCTTGCCGAAATTTCTGAAATGAAAATATTGGAAGAAAAAACGGTTTTAGCAAAACCTTTGACTTACATGAATAACTCGGGAAAGTCAGTTGTCGCAATTCTTAAATACTTTAATTTACAAAAAGAAGATCTCATTGTTATCCATGATGATATAGATCTGGACCTCGGTAAAATCAGAATCGTAAAAAATTCTTCAGCTGGCGGACATAATGGAATAAAATCACTTATTGAATTATTAGATTCCAAAGATTTTATCAGAATAAAAGTGGGAGTCAAAACAGAACAAATTAAATTTATGGATTCTGCAGATTATGTCTTAAATCAAATCAATAAACAAAATTTTATAATATTGCAAAAAGAAATTTCTAAAGCTGTTTTAGCCGTTGAAGCGATTATTTCAAAATCCCTACCGGAAGCGATGAATTTATACAATTAAAAAAGAATGCCGTTTTTTTCTCGACGAGGCCAATCGAGACGGCATTCAGTTAACAGTAAATGTTGTTTTGAAAATTCCCTCTTTCTGGGAGGAAGGGAAAATTTCCATCTACTGAAAAAATATGGCGCAGGGAGAAGGATTCGAACCTTCGACATCGGATGTAAACATCACGATACTCTACCGGGCTGAGTTATCCCTGCGCACAAAAGCTATTTTGGTCCCCGCACGCGGAATCGAACCGCGACATCACCCTTGCTAAAGAGCTGCTCTACCAATTGAGCTATACGGGGACCGAAAGAACAGCGGTAGGTCAGAAACCAAATGAAATCTGACAGCTATAAATTGACCTACCGAAAAAATGAAAGACGCCATACTGCCCGCCAGCCTATAACTGAACCCATAACAGGCCAGCCATAATTTAAGATAAAAATTTATTAGGAGGGAAACAAATTTCTATCACTGACGTAGCAGAATGGCACCTTCCACTTAACCAGGACCATCATAACAAACAGAAAAATTATTGTCAATATTATAAAATGATGCAAAATTACGAAAAAAAAGATACTAAATATTTTCTTGCATTCTTAAAAATCTCAGGAATCGGTCCTTTAAACATACAAAAAATGCTTAAATACTTTCCAAATCTTGAAAATGCCTGGAAAGGAAATTACATTGATCTGGTTTCAGCGGGCATAAGTGAAAATCTAGCCAAGGAAATTATCAACCAAAAAAATACCATCAATCCTGATGAAGAAATAAATAAATTATTCAAAGAAGAAGTTCATGCTTTAACAATAACAGATAATGAATATCCTGAGGATCTAAAACAAATTTATTCGCCACCCCCGGTACTGTTTTATAAAGGAGACCTGCAATGTTTAAATAATAACTGCCTTGCAGTTGTAGGCGCAAGAAAAAATACTCATTATGGCGTTTCAGTATTAGAAAAAATAATTCCAGAATTAGTACTTAACGGATTAACCATTATTTCAGGATTAGCTCTAGGAATAGATGGAATTGCCCATAGAGTCTGCCTACAAAATAATGGCAAAACAGTTGCTGTTCTGGGATCAGGTTTAGATAATGCTAATATCTATCCTTCAACCAATAAACAGTTGGCAGAAAAAATAATAGAAGGAGGAGGATGCCTCCTTTCAGAATCCGCTCCCGGAACTCGCCCCAGCAAACAATCATTTCCTTTACGGAATAGAATAATATCAGGGCTTTCTTTAGCGGTACTAATAATAGAAGCAGGTGAAAGCTCCGGATCACTTATTACAGCAAAATACGCGCTGGAACAAAATAGAGACATTTATGCAATTCCAGGAAACATTTTTAGCGCGTTTTCCAAAGGAACAAATAATTTAATCAAACAAGGCGCAAAATTAATTAATTGCTCACAGGATATACTGGATGAGTTACAAATTCAAAACATAACCCAAAATGAGCAAATTAATAGCGAATTGCAAGTGAGTATTGAAGAAAAAGAAATTCTAAAACATCTTTCCCATGATTCAATACACATTGACAAATTGAGTCAATTATGTAGAATTAAAATTAATGCCCTTTCAGGTATTTTATCTATAATGGAAATTAAAGGGTTACTTAAAGACGTAGGCGGTAAAAATTTTATTAAAAATTAAGGATTATTATGGCAAAAAATCTTGTAATAGTTGAGTCTCCTGCTAAAGCTAAGACTATAGCAAAATATTTAGACAACGAATATATTGTTAAAGCTTCTGTTGGTCACATTCGCGATTTACCAAAATCAAATAAAAACGCAATAGATATACCTGGCGGATTTGTGCCTCATTATGAAGTCTCACCAGGAAAAGAAAAAATTGTTTCAGAATTAAAATCTCTTGCAAAAGCTGCAAATGAAGTTTTGCTGGCAACCGACCCTGATCGTGAAGGAGAAGCGATAGCTTGGCATATTAAAGAAGCAATAGGGCTTAAAAATCCAAAGCGAATTGCTTTCCATGAAATTACCAAAGAAGCAGTACAAGAAGCCATAAAACATCCACGCGATATTGATAATAATCTAAAAGAAGCCCAAGAAGCGAGACGGGTTTTGGATAGATTGTTCGGTTATGACTTAAGCGGTCTGCTTTGGAAAAAATTGCGCTATGGCTTATCCGCGGGACGCGTCCAATCCCCCGCCCTTAGAATAATTGTGGAACGGGAAAAGGAAATTCGCGCTTTTAATCCAGTTACTTATTATGTTATTGAAGCTGATTTCCAAACAGTTAAAGAAGAACAAATTAAATTCCAGTGCTCCAAAGAAATAAAAGAGGCCGAGGTAGCTGAAAAAATAGTTACAGAAGCAAAGACAGCAAATTGGATTGCCGGATTAATAGAAGAAAGCGAAACAACCAGAAAAGCAAAAGCACCGTTTATCACTTCCACTTTGCAACAAGTTGCTTCAACTCGACTTGGATATTCTCCATCACAGACAATGAGATTAGCTCAAAAACTATACGAAGCCGGACACATAACTTATATGCGTACGGATTCTACAAATCTATCTGACCAGGCTTCAAATGAGATACATTCATTAGTTAAGAAAAATTTTGGCGACAACTATGCAAAACCTCAAAAATTTGCAACCAAAAGCAAAAATGCTCAAGAAGCTCATGAAGCAATAAGGCCCACTCATTTTAATAATTCTGATTTAGGTGCAAATCCCCAAGAAAAAAAATTATATCAATTAATTTGGGAAAGAACTGTCGCTTCCCAAATGGCTGATGCCAAGTTATTAAAAACAAAAGTAACGGCTCAAGCCAATGGACTTCCTGATTTTACTGCTAATGGCATGAGAGTTACCTTTGATGGATGGCTTGCAGTCGATAAAAGATCTCGAGGAGAAGAAGTTGAACTGCCAAAAATAATAAAAGGTGAGAAACTAAAATTAATTGATATTGCAAGTGAAGAAAAACAAACCGAACCTCCGCGCAGATACAGCGAAGCGGGCTTAGTAAAAGAGTTAGAAAAACGCGGAATTGGAAGACCTTCAACTTACGCTTCCATTATTAATACAATTCTTGCAAGAGGTTATGTGGAAAAAGAGCAACGATCACTTAAACCGACAGATACCGGAGAAGTGGTAAGTGACTTTTTAAGCAAACATTTCGGCAACTATATTTCAGATACATACACGGCTGAACTTGAAGACGAACTTGATGACATTGCTTGTGGTAAGTTAAAATACCTTAAAACTTTAGAGGATTTCTACGGGCCATTTTCTGAAGAAATAAAAAATAAAAAAGATATAGCAAAAATTTCCGATTTAGGGGAAGCTCCAAGTGAAATAAAGTGCCCTAAATGCGGATCAGATATGATTATCAAACTTGGCCGAGGCGGAAAGTTTTATTCTTGTTCACGTTATCCTGATTGTGATGGTGCCATAACCATAGAAGGTAAAATTTTGGAAGCACCGAAAGAAACCGGTGAAAAATGTCCTGAATGCGGAGAAGGAAATTTAATTCAACGTGATGGTAAATTTGGAAAATTTATTGCCTGCTCACGTTTTCCAAAATGCAAATATATAAAAAAGGATGAGGCAGCCGAAGCGGAAAGAATTAAAGCTTCCGACACTGGCGTCAAGTGTCCTGAATGTAAGATTGGTTCAATGGTTGAGAAAAAAGGCCGCTATGGCGTATTTTATGGTTGCAGTAATTATCCAAAATGTAAAAATATAATCAAGTCAAAACCAACGGGCAACACTTGTCCCTTATGCGGTAAACTTATGATGGAAGGAACAAAAACAATTCCTGAAAGGTGTTCAAATAAGACATGCCCCAATCATAATCCCCACAAAAATAAATAGCCCGCTAAACTTTTAAACTCCCATTTCAAATGGGAGTTTTAAAATGCACAAAACCAGTTCTGTAGTATTGCAGTTAACTACTGTTTTATAATCTGATTGCTAAATGGTAAAATGTAACTTATAATATTTAATAATATGAGCGAAATAAACATTGAGGAAAATTTTAAGCATTTATTGGAAACAATGGAGAATAATGGCCATAAAGATCTTGATCTTTTGAAATTGGCATTCGATTATGCCAATGATGCCCATAAAAAGCAACTGCGCTTTTCAGGAGACCCTTATATTGTCCATCCTTTGGCTGTAGCACAGAAGCTTGCCGAAATGAAACTTGATTTAAATACAGTCATAGCCGGTTTATTGCATGACGTTCCTGAAGACACAGAAAGATCATTAGAAGAAATTGAACAAAATTTTGGTTCAGAAATTTCCAATCTCGTTAAAGGCATTACCAAGCTTGGAAAAATTAAATACCGTGGACTCGAAAGGTATGCAGAAAATTTAAGAAAAATGTTTGTTGCCATGAGTAACGATATTAGAGTTATTGTAATAAAATTTGCAGACAGGCTTCACAATTTAAAAACCTTAGAAGCACTGCCTAGAGATAAACAAATAAGAATAGCAACAGAAAGCTTGGAAATTTATGCTCCTATTGCGCATCGTCTGAATATGGGTAAAATTAAAAGCGAACTTGAAGATACTGCTTTTAAATTCGTTTATCCGGAAGAATACGATTGGATAAATAGAATAATTCCAAAAGAATATGAAAAACAAGAAAAGTATCTTGAAAAAATCATGTTAACCGTGACGGAAAAATTAAAGGAAAATAAAATATCATTCGGAAATGTTACAATACAAGGAAGAACAAAACATTTGTACAGCCTTTTTAAGAAACTGCAAAAACCATATATCAATATGGATATTAGTAAAATTTATGATCTTCTGGGTTTGCGAATAATTACAAACACGGTCAGCGAATGCTATTCTGCTCTTGGTGTAATTCACAACCTATACAGGCCGGTGCCAGGAAGAATCAAAGATTACATAGCCCAGCCAAAACCAAACGGCTATAAATCCTTGCATACGACTGTATTTGCCGAAAAGGGAAAAACAATTGAATTCCAAATTAGAACCGGACAAATGCATGAAGAAGCTGAGTACGGAATAGCAGCCCACTGGAGCTATAAAGACACGGGCAAAGCAAACAAAGCAAGCATCAGATGGATTGATGAACTACTAAAATGGCAGAAACAAATAAAGGACAGCGAACAATTTTTAAGCGATGCAAAGCTTGATATTTTCCAAAGTAGGATTTTTGTTTTTACGCCTCGAGGAGATGTTATAGACCTTCCCGAAGATGCCACACCTATTGACTTCGCCTATCATGTTCACAGCTCCTTAGGAGACAAATGCGCCGGCGCTAAAGTAAACGGACAAATGGTTAACCTGGCACACAACCTAAAAAGCGGAGATATTATTGAAATTATTACCGATAAGAACAGAAAAACACCAAACCCTGATTGGTTGGAATTTGCCAAAACTTCAATGGCAAGAAGCAAAATACGCAACGCCATTAACAAAAGGAGTTTTGGATCATTCTTTATCAAAAAATAAAACCGGCTATTGCCGGTTTATTCAGTAAGTTTTTTTATAATTTCGCGATACTCTTCTTCTGAAAAAAACTTTATGAGAATACTGCCTTTTTTGGTTGATCCTTTTATTTCTATTCTGGTGTTAAAAATCTTCTCAAGCTCTCCTTCCATCGCTGTAAGCTCAGGGTCTTTCAAAAGATTCCTTATTTTTTTCTTTATGACAACTTCCCTTCCGGCTCGTTCCGTATCGCGAACATTTAATTTCTCGTCCAAGATTCTTTTCAGTACAATAAGCTGATCCTCTTCCGGCAAACCTGCCAAAACTCTGGCGTGTCCTTCAGAAATTTTTCCTTCCCTTATCGCCTGATGCACTTCTTCGCGCGCGGTAAGCAATCGCATAGTGTTTTTTACTGTTGATGAATCCTTACCGACTTTTTTGGCTAGTTTTTCTAATGTTAAATTAAATTCGTCAACAAGTTTTTGATAAGCAAGGGCGACTTCTAAAGGATTAAGGTTTTGCCTTTGCAAATTTTCAATCAAAGCAATTTCCATTTTTTTCTGGTCGTCCATATCCCTGACGATGGCGGGCACAGTAGCCAGCCCCAACTTCTTGGCACTTCTCCATCTTCTTTCCCCGGCAATAAGCTGCCACTTATCAGCAGATAACCTTACGACAATTAGTGGTTGGATAATGCCGTGTTCTTTAATTGATTCCATTAATTCAGTCAAAGACTCTTCACTAAAATCAAATCTTGGCTGAAACGGGTTTGGCTCAATTTTGTTAACTGGTATTTCCAGGATTGATTCATTTCTTGACATAACGCTTGCAATCGGAGAATCTTCATCTATGGGAATAGTTGAAAGCTTTTTGTTTGGTATTAGTGAACCAAGACCCCTGCCAAGCCCTGATAATTTTGTTGACATAATATTTAAGAAGTTAGGTAAATAAATTCTCTAGCCAATCTATCATAAGCTCTGGCTCCTTTTGACTTTGGATCATAGTGCAATATCGTTTTGCCATGGCTTGGAGCTTCGGAAAGCCTTACGCTTCTAGGTATGACTGTCCTAAAAATTTTATTTGGAAAATATTTGTAAAGCTCCCTTAATACATCGTTTGCCAATTTAAATCTGCTATCATACATAGTCAGAACTGCTCCCAGAATATCAAGCTCCGGTTTTATGTTCTCTTGGATTAGACCGATAGTTGATAAAAGCTGGCCCAACCCCTCTAAGGCGAAATATTCCGCCTGAACCGGAATCAAAATTTTATCAGAAGCGACTAAACCATTTACAGTCAACAAACCCAAAGAAGGAGGACAATCAATTATTATATAATCATAATCGTTTTTTATTTGAAGCAAATTATCATAAAGTTTAAATTCCCTTCTATCAACTCCCACCAATTCTATATTGGCACCGGCAAGAGAAGTTGTTGACGGAGCTAACTTATAAAAATCATGATCTGTATCAACTATTACTTCTGTGAAACTGTGAGGACCGACAAGCACTTCATAGACGCCTTTTTCAATGCCCTCTTTATCAATTCCTAAGCCGGATGTAGCGTTACTTTGAGGATCAAGATCAACCAATAAAACAAATTTGCCCAGCGAACTTAAATAAGCCGCTAAATTAATGGAAGTAGTGGTTTTTCCAACGCCTCCTTTTTGATTGACTATAGAAATTATCTGTCCCATTAATAAATTATAACATAATTAACTTATTAATGGAACTGCCAAAACTTGCAAAATACTGAATTTATGCTATAATTTTATTGATAAACGGCAATTGCTAAATTTTGATGCAGGCCGATATAAATGACGCGGGGTAGAGCAGTTGGCAGCTCGGCGGGCCCATAACCCGCAGGTCGCGGGTTCGAGTCCCGCCCCCGCTACAAAGGCAGTGAAGAATTAAGAATTATCAATTAAGAACAGCAATTAATTTCTTAATTCATAATTCTTATTTTTTAATTTAAAAATAAATTATGGCAGGGTAGCTCAGTGGTAGAGCAGAGGACTCATAAGCCTTTGGTCGAGGGTTCAATTCCCTCCCCTGCTACACTAAAAAAGCCGAAGTGGCGGAACTGGTAGACGCGCACGACTCAAAATCGTGTATAGCAATATGTGAGGGTTCGATTCCCTCCTTCGGCACCAAAATCAGTCTATTTTGTGAGTTTTTTATTATCTATTGACAAATTTAGAAAAATGTGCTATAATGATAGATAGTAACATTAAATAACTCTGTTTTATCTATAGCGCCAATGGGCGTTTTTTTTATTGAAAAAAAATTAATATGCTGTTAAAATTAATATAATAAAATCAAAATGTTTATAACAGTTCACGCTGCAATAGCCACCTTGGCGGGATCACAAATCCAAAATCCTTTAATAGCCTTTTTTGCCGGCCTCGGCCTGCATTTTATTTTTGATATTATTCCTCATGGCGATAAAGAACTTGGCAAAAAATTCTTTGGCTTGCAAGTCAAAAAACTAAAAGAAGAAGATCAGCTCAAAGCCATGACGCTTTACGGAACTCTTGATGCTTCCGCCCTTGTTTTATATCTTATTTTTATTTTCCGAAATTTTGAATTTGCCCAATCCGATAGCGTCTCATTTGCCATAATAGGCAGTGTGCTCCCCGATATTTTAGTTGCAATTTATCAACTGACAAAATTAAAATTCCTCAAATGGTTTAATGACTTCCACCACAAAGTCCATTATTTTATTCTTGATAAAATGGAAAACGACATTCCCATTAAATACGGGATGTTGCTCCAGGGAATCGCTTTAGCACTGATAATTTCTCTCCTTTACTTCATTTAAATATTTTTAAACTGCAAAAAACTCCCTAAGGGAGTTTTTTAAATTTACTTATGTTCGATTTTACTTTGCTACCGATTCTGCATATATGCTCAAAGTTTCTCTTGCGCATTTATCCCAGTTAAAATGAGAAGATTTTTCTACGGCTCGCTTCTTTGCCATTTCTCTAAAACCTTCATCTGTTAACATTATTTGCATGGCATTTGTTATTTCAGCTTCACTGCAAGGATCGACAAGGATTCCGCTATTTGAGTCTGCAATTTCTTCTAAAGAACTTCCGCTTGAGGCTATAACAGGAGAACCGCTTGTCATGGCTTCCAGTACCGGAATACCAAAGCCTTCATAAATACTTGGAAATACAAAACAATATGCACTTGCCAGTAATGAAAATTTTTCTTCATTAGAAACATAGCCGATGTATTTGATAGGATCTTTTTTTCTTCTTTCTTGGCCGCTTCTTCTTTCGCCTTCTTTCTCTTTCAACTCCTGCGAACGAGTGTCAAATCCGCTTCTTCTCTCTTTTCCGCTTCTTCTTTTATCTCTGGCTAATATACTAGAGTTGGCAGCAGCTATTGCTTTATAAACCTCCTCAGAATTCCAACCATTGTTGCCCGCCAAAATTAACTGGCAATCTTGTGCCGGAGAATCATAAGCCGTCATTAAATTTCTGAATGAATTTATAAGTCGCACTAAATTTTTTCGAGGCTCTATAGTACCAATAAAAAGAAAATATTTTTCCTTCAGACCGAATTTGTCAGTTAGTTGGGAAATTGGAACTGCTTTTGACAGTTCTTTCGCATTTTCATCGCAAGCTTCATAAACTACTGAAATTTTTTCTTCAGGAATTCCAAAGTTTTCGATTATGTCTCTTTTTGTATTTTTGGAAACTGCAATTATTTTTTTTGCTTTTATCAATGTTTTGGGAACCAGAATTTTTGTTGAAAATGCCTGTCTGCTCAAAAACGTTTTTGGAAAAAATTCGGGGTAGCGATATATTGCCAAATCATGGACAGTAACAACAGAAGGCTTGTTATAAAAAAGAGGGATAATATTTGCGGGAGAATGAAATAAATCTAACTTTTCCCTGTTTAAAAATGAACTGATTAGCATTTGGGAATAAGCTACGGGAAGGTATTTTTTATACTCGTAAAATGGAAATTTCTTCACTTTGCATCTTGGACTTTCAAAATCTTCCGCAGATTTAAAACGATGATCAACAAAAAGCACATACTCGTTATCATTATCAATTTCTAGCAGTTTTTTAACGAGATAATAAGTGTAGTGGCCTACACCTGCCAATTCTCCCCCTTTTGAATTAAGTATTGTTCTGCAATCAATGCCTATTTTCATAAGCTTTCAATTAGGTTACGGAATTTTTTTTCTTCTTTAAACGGACCTATAACTGCCAAGTTCAATTTATTTGCAATAATCAATTCTTTTGCCACTTCAGCTATTTCCTTTGTCGTTATTCGGTTAATTTCTTTTATTCTTTCTTCCGGTGTCAAAATCTTTTCAATCATTAATTCTTGCAAAGCGTACCATCTAGCCAAACTTGAGCTGTCTTCCAGGCTGATGGCGATTTTTCCGGAAATAAAATCTTTGGCTCTTTGCAATTCCTCAGCTTTTACCCCTTTAGAAATTTTATTAAGCTCTTCCCAAATTAATTTTATAGCATCAAAAATCCTACTTTTATCCAAGCCCGCCTGCACATGAAGCGAACCTGTATCTTCAAAATTACTAACTGATGAGTGAATATAATAAGCCAGGCCTTGCCTTTCCCTAACGCTCAAAAATAATCTCGAACTCATATTTCCGCCAAGAATAATCGAAAGCATCTGCAAAATAATATTTTTTTTGTGGCTATAGGAATATGCGGGAAAACCCAAACATATTTGAACCTGCTCGCTATCTTTAAAATCTAATTTGAGTCTTGGCTTTTTTTGATCAGAAGAAAATTTTCTAAAATTATTTTTGGTTCCTGCAGGAAATAGTGACAGTTTTTTTTCTAGCAAGTCAATTTCTTTTTGCAAGAAATTGCCTGTTAGGCATATAACTGCATTTTTACCGGAATACATTTTATTTTTGTAATCAAATAATTCATTTCTCGTTACACCTTTTACCGATTCCTTGCTTCCGGCAATCAACATGCCAAGAGGATTATTTTCGTACATTATTTTATGCATATTTTCTTCAACAAAAAGAAGCGGATTATCCTCATACATATTAATTTCCTCGACTATTACTCCCTTCTCTCTTTCAACTTCTTTCTCGTCGAACTTTGATTCCAAAAGCATATCCGATATAACGTCAATAGCCAATTGAAGATGCTTATTATCAGCTTTTATGTAATAACCGGTATAATCCTTATCTGTAAAAGCATTATATTCAGCTCCTACGCCATCTAAAACTTTTGACAATTCCAAAGTATTTGGCCTTTTCTTTGTACCCTTAAACATCATATGCTCTACAAAATGCGAAGCGCCATTTAATTTTTTACTTTCATATCTCGAGCCCACTCTGAATAACGCTAAAATATTAGCTGTCTTAGTCTCTTGCAAAGGCGCCAGAATCATCCTTAGTCCGTTTTTTAAAACTTTCTTTTTATACATTGCTTAATTTATTTTTTAAATAATCTTTCAACTGGGAAATTTGGACTCTTTCCTGTTTCATCGAATCCCTATCTCTTATGGTAACATCTTCTTTTTCCAAACTTTCAAAATCAACTGTGATGCAATAAGGAGTGCCAATTTCATCTTGTCGCCTGTACCTTTTCCCAATATTTCCATTATCATCAAATTCGCACATAAATTCTCCCTTAATGGAATTAAAAATTTCTTTAGCCTTTCCAACCAGTTCAGGCTTGTTTTTCAACAAAGGAAAAACCGCTGCTTTAATTGGAGCTATTTCATTTGGAAATTTCATTACTGTTCTTGAGCCGTCATCAACAGCTTCTTCTGCATAAGCAGAACATAACGCCACAAGTACGCTTCTATCGGTGCCGAAGGTCGGTTCCAAAACATGCGGAAGGTATTTTTTGCCAGTTACAGAATCAGTGTAATGAAGATCTTGTCCGGAAAACTCCTGATGTTTTGATAAATCATAGTCGCCTCTGTGCGCTAGACCGAAAAGCTCACCCCAACCGAAAGGAAATTTATACTGAATATCGACTGTTTTTCGTGAGTAGTGAGATAATTTTTCTTTTGGATGTTCAAACCTTTTGATATCTTTCTTATCTGCTCCCAAAGCCAAAGTAAATTCCTCCTGAGCGTCCAGCCACTGTTCAAAAATACTTTCCCATTTGGTATCTGGCGAAATAAAATATTCTATTTCCATTTGCTCAAATTCCCTTAAACGAAATATAAAGTTACCAGCCACTATTTCATTGCGAAACGCTTTGCCTATTTGCGCGATACCAAACGGAACTTTGACTCTCATTGAATCAATTATATTCTTAAAATCTGCAAATATCGCTCCCGCTGTTTCCGGACGCAAGTAAACAGGTCCATCTATGCCGTTCATTTCTGTTTTAAACATTAAATTTAAAAATTTTGCATCAGTCCATTCTGTTTTTCCGCAATTCGGGCATTTTATTTTACCTTCTTTAAGAGCCGCATTCATCTTATCTAAATTACCTTCCAAATCCTCACCAGTTTTTTCTTCAATCAAAGAATCTGCGCGGTACCTTTTTTTGCAGGATTTACAGTCTACCATAGCATCATTAAAACCTGATAAATGGCCCGATGCTTCCCAAAGTCCGCTATGAAGCAAAATGGGTCCGTCCATTCCAACAATATCTTCTCTTTGTTGAACAAATTTTTTCCACCATAACTTTTTAATATTGTTCTTAAGTTCTGCGCCGTAAGGACCATAACTATAAGCATTAGCAAAACCGCCGTATATTTCACATGCGGGAAAAATATAACCGCGCCTTTTACAAAGCGAAACTATTTTTTGCATTTGTTCACTTTCTTTTTTCATAAATATAACTTAAATTCTTTTCATATTAACTAATAATAACCATTATTGCAAGCAATTTAACTATTGCTTGGCGGATAGTTTTGAGGATGTTTTTTCCTGAATTTTTTCCTGCTCAAGCATTTCTGCTTTCTTAACGTCCTCTTCATATTGCTGAAAGGTTTCATCCGCCAATGATTTATTTCCACTTTCAAGCGCTTTGACACTTTTGGCAATATATTTTGATTTTTCATCACTTGAAAACTCAAACTTCTTTGTTTTATACAGCGTGACATCGCTAACTTCGCCTTTATAAGAACAAGTCCTGCCATAAGCACTCCTTCCCAAGTCTCCGCACATCAAACTGTCCAGCCAATTTCCACCCTCACCTATATTATCCTCATCAGGCAAAAGCGAACTCTCGTCAGCATGCGCTTCTAAAACATAAACCGTTCCACCGTACTTTTCCTGAAACAAGTTTGCAATGTTTTCCGCCTGATCTTTTGTTGTTAAATATACTTTATTATTTTTTCCTTCATTTTGCCATTCCGATTTCAAACTCCATGCCATATTACCCGTCATACTGCGTGGTTTTAAAGATTGTGAACTAACAATGTCAGGAAAATACTTTGCCAATGTTACGTGATACAAGATAATCTTACCTTCACTGTCCCTTTCAATTCCCAATTCTTTTAATTTTTTTTCAATATCTTTATCAGGGCTTTTTTTTATATCTGTATTTATACTTTTTTCTTTCATTCAATATATATTATTTTTAAAAAACTTCCTTAACCCATTTACCCAAATGTTTAAGGTTTTTTTCTTGTTCTTTTATTTCCTTATGCAAAAGATGCAAAATTTTAGCCTTATGATCCAAAATCCATTTTTCACAAGTGTACCAATTATTTTCAGACTTAAAAACTTTTAGCTTTCCTTTTTTTGCCATAGCCATTAAGTATTTAAACTCAATAGCAAAACAGTTTGCAGCTTCTTGCAGAGAAATGAATTCTTCCCCGCCAAATAATATCTTGTGCTCTTCTTTTTTCATAATTGTATTATAGCAGAAAAAATCCATAACAAAAAAAGCCTCCTGAGAGGCTTTTTTATAAATAATTTATTGAACCGGGGTTGATTCTCCCTTATCCTTTTTTGAAAGATAGTCATCAATTGCCTGGACCACTCTAGAATCATTTTTTAATCTTTCAGTTAGCAAAACATGATCCCTGTTTATAATCATATAGTCATAAGGACCGTGAATTTCATTTCCCAACTTTACTAATGTTAATTCTTGTTGTGCCTGAGTATTAGCTGCGCTATCTTGTGTCCCTTGAAGAGGTTTTGTCACAACTTGCAAATAGTAAATATCATTTAAAACAATGGCTTTATTACTTACACTTTTGACTTTGCCAAAATATACCTGGCCATTAGTCAAAAATATTGCTTGCCAATCATTGGAAACCTTAGCAATATTATTTGTTCCGAAGAAACCTACACCTAAAGTCTTCGATGCCAAAAACCAACCGCCTAATATTACAATTGCAATTAAAATTATAATAATCAGACCTTTTGTAAAGCCACTGGACTCTTTTTTGGGGGCTTCACCAAATTCACCTTCATCGGCCATTTCAATTGACCTTTTGTTTTTTACATTAACCATTATTTTGTCTCCTTATTTTTACAGTCACCTGCAAAAAATTATTTTTAAAATTATTTATTATTATATTTATACTTAATATAATCACCTAAAGCTACGCCTATTGCCGTAGTGACCGGAACGGCTAATAAAATTCCCAGTACGCCTGCCAATCTTGCGCCTATCAGTATTACTATCAATATAACAAGCGGATTAAGACCCACCGCCTTTTTCATAACAGTAGGAACTAGAATCAAATTTTCAGCCTGCTGGATAATTAAGTAAAGGATTAAAACTAGAAGCCCCAAAAAAGGCGCCTGAGTCAAAGCAATAAAAATTGCGGGAACTGCTGAAACAAAAGGTCCGATAAATGGAATAAATTCCATCACGCCGGCAAATATCGCTAGCACCAAAGCATATTTTACTCCAAGCAATGTAAGGCCAAACCAACTTACTAAAAAAACTATTAAACATAAAAATAACTGCCCTCTCAACCAATATCCTATTTTTTCTTGCATCCTGGCAATTAAATCAACTACATATTCCCTGTGTTTGCTTGGAATTAAAGCTTCCATTCCTTTCTTCCATTGTTTGTCCTGAACAGTAAAATAAAATGTTAAAACAATTATCATAAAAGCAGAAAAAACTCCGCCAAAAAATGAATATACTCCCCCTAACAATCCACCAGCAAAATTATCAAGACTGTTTTGCGCCGTATTTAGAATTTTATTCAATCCTTCCCCTAAACCTTTGCTATCCAAATACTGCGAAACACCATGCATATAAACAGAAGCCTTATCCCAACTGGCAGGAAAATTCTTTACCAAATCATTTAATTCGGAGGTTATAGGTGGTATAATCAAGTAAATGGAAAAAGAGATTATCAAAAAAGCAACTAAATAAATTATTAAAATCCCCACTACTCTTGGAATCTTTTTCTTCTGCATCTTATCCACCCAAGGATTAAAGGCGGCAGACAAAATAAGAGAAACAAAAACAATTATTAAAATATCCCTGATAAAATAAAGAAAAGCAACAGCAACAATTACAAGTAAAATCCTAAAAATCGTTTTTAAAGAAATTTCTAGGTTTAAATTTTTAGACTGGACAGCCACAGTTATTAATGATTAAATTATTTATACATTAATTATAGTAAATGCAAGATACAGCGTCAACAAGAAATAAATATATTGTCAAGAATGTACAAGCTTTTTTCAACTACGAAATAATTGATACTTTTCAAGCTGGCATAGTTTTGTCGGGACCTGAGGTAAAATCCGTTAAGAATAAAAGAATAAGTTTAAAAGGAAGCTATATACGAATAGAGAACAATGAGGCGTGGCTTATCAATTGCAGTATCGCTCCTTATGGACCAGCCAAAGGAATCCAGCAAAACTACCAGCAAGAAAAGCCAAGAAAGCTTCTTCTGCACAAAAAGGAAATATCTGAGCTAATAGGCAAAAGTAAGCAAAAAGGCTTGACAATTATGCCAACTTGTGTATATACTAAAAGAGGATTAATAAAAGTTGATATAGCTCTTGCGCGAGGAAAAACAAAGATTGACAAGAGAGAAAAGATCAAAGATAGGGAAATCCAAAGACAAATAAGCCGGTCTTTAAAAAATAAATAATGGGGATGTTTGTTTCGATAGAAGGCATTTTGCCTGCGAGCATGCCGAGATTGATAATATCTCGTTAAATATCATCAAAATATATAAGTGCAAACAACTTATTTGCTAAGGTAAAAACCGCTTTCAGCGGCTTAGCCTTCGCACCTGCTATCGCCTAATAAGGCAAATAGCCATCACCTCGCCCACTCCCGGTAAGCGATAAGTGGTGTCATATCATCGGGACCGGCAAGGATCTGTCCGAGGTTCTTGCTTAAATTAAGGACAAAGCCCATATTTTTTTGCTCTTTTTATAAATATGAGCTAAAATTAAAAGAGCGAAAGCATGTAAACCCAATTGCAACTTTCTTCTAGACAGGAGTTCATAGCTCCTCATCTCCACAACAATTAAGGGTTAGGAATTAGGAATTAAGTCCTTCTTCTCTAATTCATAGTTCCTAATTCATAATTAAAAATTGAGAATGCGAAGATCTTTCAGAGGAAAGGCTACAATGAAGCAACAGGCCAAAGATTTCAAAATAAACGAAAAAATTTTTTCACACGAACTGATGATTATTGATGAGACCGGCCAACAACTTGGCTTGATGGATAAGTTTAAGGCGCTTCAAGAAGCCCGAGATAGAGGTTACGATCTTGTAGAAGTCTCCCCCAAAAGCGTTCCGCCTATAGCAAAGTTCATGGACTATGGCAGTTTTAAATATCAAAAAGAAAAACAAGAACGCAAACAAAAATCAAAAACTAAAACAGTAGAATTAAAAACTGTAAAAGTTTCCAGCAGAATAAGCCAGCATGACATTGATGTAAGGGCAAATCAAGCTGCTAAATTTTTAGAAGATGGAGACAAAGTAAGAATAGAACTGCTACTGAAAGGCAGAGAACATCAACACATAAATATTGCCAAAGAAAGCATAGCTAAGATAGTTGAAGCAATTTCAACCAGACTTGAGGGCAAAGAATTGAAAATGGAACAAGAAATAATAAAGCTGGGAAGCAAGATATCTGCGATAATAACTTTATAACAATTTAATTATAGCTCTGGACGCAAAGCGCCAATCCGCCTTTTACGGCGGATTATTTAACAGAGCGATTTATACAAAAATATGCCGAAGATAAAAACAAGAAAATCAGTAGTAAAAAGATTTAAAGTAACAAAGACTAAAAAAGTTTTGAAAAGAAAAGCTGGTCAAGATCATTTTAACGCCAGAGAAAGCGGATCGACCAAAAGAAACAAAAAGAGAGATGATTCCATCCACAAATCTGATGCCAAAAACATCATAAAAATGTTGCCATATAATTAATGGATAAGATATAATTTAACTTTAAAGCAAAAATATGCCAAGAGTAAAAAGAGGAGTTCTACATAGCAAAAGAAGAAAGAACATACTTAAAAAAGCAAAAGGATTTAAAGGCGGGCTAAAAAATAGAATCAAGCTGGCCAAAACAGCTGTGATAAAAGCAGGTGTTAATGCTTATGTACACAGAAAAGCAAAAAAAAGAACAAACAAAGCATTG
Source organism: uncultured Gammaproteobacteria bacterium (assembly GCA_964350585.1). Taxonomy (GTDB): domain Bacteria; phylum Patescibacteriota; class Patescibacteriia; order 2-01-FULL-39-33; family 2-01-FULL-39-33; genus JBAYJM01. Next base: position 4,311 of record CAYGKC010000004.1, on the reverse strand, counting down.
TGGCTTATCAGAATTAATGCAGCTACAAGAGAACATGGCCTTAGCTATAGTAAATTTATTTCATTAGCGAAAAAAGCTAACATCGGTTTGGATAAAAAAATTCTTTCCGAAATAGCTTGGAAGAATCCAGAAATATTTGCAAAAATTGTTGAAAAGGTAAAATAATTTATTCCCTGCTCTACAGGGATTAAGGATTGGTAGCTCAATTGGTTAGAGCACCCGCCTGTCACGCGGGAGGTTGCGAGTTCAAGTCTCGTCCAGTCCGCAGTATTGAACAAGAAGACGCGAAAGCGTCTTTTTTGCTTATATTTAAAGGGTTTTCTGTGGTTATAGTGGCCTTGCTTTCGGTATTATACTCATAAATGTATTTATGGGGAGAAAGTATATTAAATCCCAATGTTTTTGAGGTTATTGATGGGTTATAGTAGATAAATTGAAAAATATCTCTTTTTAACTCTGGCGAGCCATTTTCAAATCTATCTGCAAGATTTTTCATAAAATCAACATAACTAACACACAAATCAAACCAATGCTGACCTTGAGATTCTATCTCTCCCATTTTTTCCTTAATTATTCTCATTTCCTCTAAAGTCTCTTTTTTTTGATTGATAAATTCCTCATCAGAAAGCAGTTCTCCATCCTTATTGTCGGGAGATATTTTTAAACGAAGTAAATTATCAAGTCTTTGCTGACAACGTGATAGTTCTAACTGTTGTTGTTTCTTAATTGCATCCCTCTGCAAAATTTCTTTTTCATTTTCACGATTGGCTTCCTGCATTGCCAATTGATAAAATTCTTCATCAGCAGTAAGTTGTTTTAGTTTCTCTAAAGTCTGACCCTCTACTTCATCTTCTTTCACATAACTCAAACCAGTGCATTTACAACAGCGATAATAAGTATGGCCTTTTGCTGTTATGCCCGAAATATTTCCTCCACATACTCCGCAAGTCATTAAATTTGAATAAACATAAAATCTTTTTTTACTAACTGGTAAACTTCTTAAGCCAAGAACTTCTTGAACTCTTTCAAATAATTCTTTACTTATAATAGATTCATGCTTTGTTTCTTCTGGCAATTCCGAAGGCTCAATAATTCTTCCTTTCCATCGTATACCACCATAATAAAAGGGATTAGTTAATATTCTATAAAGTGTTGATTTGCTAATTTTTTTCTCGCTTCTTCCACCTGTTAAACCCCACTTATAAGATTCATCCCTTAATCTATCAAGAGTATATCTACCAGTAGAACACTCTTCAAATAACCTCAAAATTAATGACGCAAGTGTTGGGTCTTTCTCAACTCTTTTTAGTGGTCGTCTCAAATTGCCAAGCTCTATTTGTTTTTCCAAAGAATAACTTTTACCTGATATTTTTCCATTAGGGTCTATATTTAAATAACCTCTTGGAGCGAAATTTGGCAACTCACCCTTATTCAACTTAGCTTGAATGTCTCTTTTAACAAATTCTGAGGTATCATCTGAACTTTTTTTAGACATTGCAAATTGCAATGTTAGAAAAAATTCTTGTCCAGAATTTTTGGCATAAATTTCAGCTGGAGTTCTAACTTCTTTTAAGACGCCATCTTTAAGCATATCTATTATTAATCCTCCATCCGTCATATTTCTTGCCAATCTCGAAATATGATAAACAAGCAAGGCATTTGCCTTACCTTCTTTAATCATCTTAACCAATTCTGCGAATTTTTCTCTACCTTGCTTATAAGCTGATTGCGATTCTTCAAAATCGGCTACGATTTTAAGATTATTTTGACTTGCAAATTTTGATAGCTCTCTTTTTTGGGAAGCCAAACTTAAAGTTTGCTTATCCTCTGCCTCAGATGATTTGCGTCTATAAATTACATATTTAAGTTTTTCTTGTTGATTTTCCATTTTATTAAACAAAAAGGGGCAACTAAGCCGTGCATACACATTATCAAATCAAAGCGATTCTTTAATGGTTTCGGTTAGTTGCCCATTTCTGGCCAATAAAAAAACGCTTTGAATATGAATGTGTATGCATTTATATAATATCATAAATTTAGCGATTAGTAAAATTAACCTACATAGGAGAATTTGCAATTTTCACCATCCTAACCAATTGCGAAAATAATTCAAAAGCCTCCTGTCTTCTTAACTTAACAGAATATTTTTTGTAATACAATTCAATAAATTTTTGCAAATTTTCCTCGCTAATCATTATCCTTTTCCTTTAAAATTTGTCTTAAATCATCAAGACTGAGTGAAACATGTTTTGTTTTTTGGCCCGTAAAATCAATCTCGTTAATAATTTCAACTTGTATATCATCTTCTATTGCGCCATAACCATAAGAGCCAAAGGTTGTGCCCACGTTTGAATGACCAAAGTTTTGACTTAACGCTTTCTTTTGTTCTTCTGTTAAGGGTATTTTTCTTATTTCTTTAACCAACAAATGCCTTAGGCTATGAGGATGATAATATGGAATATCAGCATTCTTAAATCTTTTATCAAAGATTTTTCTTATAGATGTTGAATTTTTCCAAAATACGGGCTCAACTTTTTCAGTATTAAAATAACCAAGATTATTATCTTGACCATATTCAATTTTGGTTGCTGGAAATATAGGGTCATTCCCCTTAAACATCTTTTGATTAACCAAATAGTCATACCAATCTAAAAAGTATTTCTTCGGCTCTAAATAAGAAATAGTTATTAAAGATGTTGTAATTCTTTTGCTATTTTTTGTTTCTACTCCCATTTGAGGGTCTTGCTCTAAAATCATCTTTTCTCTATCAAAACTTTTAATCGGCAATGATTTTACAGCTGAAATTCTCGCTCCCGTCATTAAAATCAATGAGATTAATGCTTTATCTCGCATTTCTATCTCATTTTTCCCTTCTATGCCTTCAATAACGACCTTAATCTCTTCCACGGATGGTATTTTCTTAGATTTGGGCTGTGTTGCAATTTTAATTTCCCCCCTTGTTAAATTTAGATACTCAATAGCTTCTTTATTTATTTTTGACTTATATCCGCTTTGTTCAGAAAGCCAGCCAAAAAATAGCCTTATGTGCCTTAAAACGTCATAGCAATAACTCAAACTTATATAATCTTCCGTAGTTGTTTTTTTCCTCTTCTTCAGCCAATTTTTAAAATTTTCAGCCTTTGTCTTGCTAAAATGCATAAAATCATCATCATTGGTAAATTCCTCCCATAGCCAAATAGCTTTTTTAAAGCATAAAATAGACTTATCGGAATATCCCCTGGAGTTATTAAAATCTTTATAAAATCTTCTTTTTATTGTTTCATTTTTGTATTTAATTTTTTCCATATTTCACTTTCGATTAGTTAATATGCTTTATGTGGACATTTAAGAGACTAACTGAATTACCTATCAATCTTTTTGATATAGCTTCAAATATTTATTAATTTTGCCATTACAATATTCACAAATCCCTGTTTTAATCAATTGTTTCGCCTTGTTTTTGCCAATTGTTTTATCTGATTGAACAATACAAATTTTATCTTCTTTGCTCTTCACCGCCTTTTTACATTTAAAGCAATAAAACTCCTCATTATTCAAAGAATTTCTCCTTGCTTTCCGCCTTTTCATGATAAAGTCTTTTAAATCAGACCCCATTATTAACAAGGGATTAGTATGAAATTGAATAGGCCTCAGCCCTTCTTTAACCCACCTAAAAATTGTCTTTTTGTCTAAATTAAATAACCTTGCTATTTCGCTGGGAGTATAGCTTTCTCTTGCATAAATTAATCTGTAGTTATAATTTTTAGCCATAATAGGAGGGTCTAAATCTCAAGTCATTGCCCATCTCGGCGACCCTCCGAAGGAAACCCTGATAGGGCAATGGCTTGAAATTATTTCAAAAATAAAAAAGTAAGCTTTTTATTTAGCTTACCTTATGGCCAGTGAGTCAACGGTGAGTAATTTTTACTCAACTATTCAACCGTTCTACATAATTTTTTATTCTCAAAATCAATTTCAAAAAAATTATCAACTTTAAATGTTTCCTTAATCTTTTCATTCAATCTCCTGGCTGTGTCATATACCTGTCTCCATTTCATTTCTACGCCGTCTGTTAATGCATCAATCCTTTCATTAATAGGCAAATTGAATGCTATATCCAAAAGCCTATATTCTTGAGTATTTTCTCCTTTAATTATCAAAACTTCCTTACAAAAATCCCTATGTAGAATGCCTTGATTATAATAAAACCTTGGAACTTGCTGAGTAAAATCGTTATTTTCTTTTTTTTCTCTTTTACCAAAAATTTTTTCAATAGCATTATTAACTTTTTTTATACTTTTATAGCTTTCT
>CAYGKC010000003.1:0-70008 GCA_964350585.1 uncultured Gammaproteobacteria bacterium | reverse complement strand
TATATTTAACCCCTCCATTATACCCTAGGTGTTGCCAAGCTATTGGCCCATTACGAGTCTATTGACAATTTTATCTAAATATGTTAATATATTAAGTTAAGATGTACATTATTCAAAACTCACAAAGAGGAAGGAGATAATCATGCCACGCGTATTATTGGAAGTTGGAATGGGGGCAAAGACCTTCCTTCGGAAGGTTGAGGAGATGGATTTCTTACCCCCTGTAGGTACGCCTGTAGATTTACTTTGCTCAAGTGACTTAGTATTAGGAGGGGTGGAAAGTAAAGTCTATCTGGTCAGATGTGCCCTAAACCCGGAGCGAGGCGGTGTACCCCAGTACACTGTTTTTCTCAATGACCTCCGTGGGGCAGATCCCGATCTTTGGGATGACTACGATGAGAAGATATATAATATGCTCATCGATCATGGGTGGACTATGATCGAAGAGTAAACGGATATTTCCCGCAACACGCTTAGTGCATGTTGCGGTTTTTATTTTTGAGCGAGCAAATAAGTATTTCTGAGTAAACAAGCCACTGTAAGAGGACCAACGCCTCCCGGAACAGGAGAGAGATATCCTGCAACGTCTTCTACTGAAGGATGGACGTCGCCGACTGTTTTTCCTTTAAGCTTGTTTATTCCCACGTCAATTACAATGGCGCCCTTTTTTACGTTTTCTTTTTTTAGAATATGAGGTTTGCCTACCGCGATAATAACAATATCGTAAGAATCGCAATCGTTAGGAATTTCTTCATTATTTGTTACGGACTTTATTCCAAAGTTCTTTAAGTGGCTTTCAATTCCGCCCATAAAAATCTGGCTCTTGCCGATTATAAGCGTCTTTTTGTTTGCCAAATCTTCTTTGGTAGATTTTAGAAGTTCTATTATTGCATCAACTGTCGGCGGAACAACTTTTTTATTTTTGGCATGAAAACCATCTACATCCTTGTCAGGATCGATGGCATCGATAATTTCTTGTGAATTAAAATTGGCAGGCAAAGGGAGTTGCACTATAATCGCATCGATATTGTCATCATTGTTTAAGAATTCTACAGTATCGAGAATCTCTTTTTGTGAAATCTGCGGAAAGCATTGCTTATTGCACAAATATTTATGGAATTGTATTCCTATGGAATCAGCCGCTTTTTCTTTAAGTTTTATGTAAAGCTCCGAAGCCGGGTCGTCTCCAATTAAAATGGCCGCCAGTCCTGGAGTGGATCGGCTATTTTCTATTTTTTCTTTTAATTCAGATTTTATTTTTTCAGCTAATTTAATACCGTCAAGAAAAATAGCTTTCTTTTTAGATTCTGTAGTTTTCATAAATTGGAAAACGGCTTGTTAATTCTTTAACTTTTTCTTTTATTTCCAGCCTTATTTGACCGTCTTGAGGATTTTTAAGGATACTCGTTATCCATGAACCGATAGTTTTCATTTCCTCTTCTTTCATTTTGCGACTGCTTAAGGCGGCTGTACCCATTCTTAAACCTGAAGGATTAAACGGAGTCGATGGGTCGTAAGGAATGGTGTTGAAATTTGTATAAATTCCTGCTTCAGCGAGCAGGTTAGCGCATTCTTTTCCCATTAGGTTTATTGATCTGCAATCAATAAGCATTAAATGATTGTCTGTTCCGTTGGTAATGACTTTGATGCCGTTATCTTGCAAAACTCTTGCAAGTGTTAGCGCATTGGCAATAGTTTGCTTTTGAGTTTGTTTGAAATTTTCCGTCATTGCTTCAGCGAAACATATCGCTTTCGCTGCTGTCATATTATCAAGAGGACCTCCTTGAAGTCCGGGAAAAATAGCTTTATCAATTTGGACAGAGAAATTTTTTCGCGAAATAATGAAAGCGCTTCTGGGGCCTGATAAAGTTTTGTGTGTTGTAGAAGTGACTATATCTGCGTAAGGAAAAGGGGAGGCATGAACTCCAGCAATAATAAGTCCAACAATGTGAGCCACATCTGCCAAAAGTATGGCGCCGACTTTATCAGCTATGGCTCTGAATTTTTCGAAGTCAATGGTTCTAGGATATGCTGTCGCTCCGCAGACAATCATTTTTGGATTTTCTGCGATGGCGATTTTTTCAATTTCGTCATAGTCTAAAAAATTTGTATCTTCTCTTACGCCATAATGGATAAAGTTAAAAAGTTTTCCTGAAAAATTAACCGGACTTCCATGTGTCAGGTGTCCTCCTTGGCTTAAGTTCATGCCCATGATTTTGTCTCCCGGAGTAAGAAGTCCGAGGTAGGCAGCCAGATTAGCGCTACTTCCCGAATGCGGTTGGACATTGGCAGACCATTCTTCTTCTGACAAACCAAACATTTTAAGCGCATTTGATTTGGCTAAATTTTCAATTTCATCAATAAACTGATTTCCGGTGTAATATCTTTTCGCCGGATAGCCCTCAGAGTATTTATTGGAAAGGGGAGAACCCATGGCTTTTAAAACCTCTTCTGAAGCATAATTTTCTGAAGCGATCATAACAAGGCCGTTTTTTTGCCTTTCTAGCTCGCTGTTAATCAAATGAAAAATTTCTTGATAGCTCATAGTGCTTATATTCGTAATTATGCTATAATATTACTATAAATCAGTAATATATTCAATTATTTCTAATGCATAGATTTTACCAGCCTTCGGAAGCTTTCGCCGGCAATTATATAAATTCTTCTGATAAAAAGTTAATCTCGCAACTATCTAATGTTTTAAGGGCAAAAGAAGGCGAGAAATTTTTATTTTTTGACGGTTCCGGCGAGGAATATTTGTCTCAACTGATTGAGTTGCAAAATAATTTTGTTAAATTGCTTATCATAGACAAAAAGAAAGGAGAAGCAGAATTAGAAAAAGAAATAGTGCTATATCCGTCTTTGCTTAAGGCTGATAAATTCGAATGGATGTTGCAAAAAGTTACAGAGCTTGGTGTAACTAAGATAGTTCCTGTAGTTTCCAAAAGGTGTATTATAGATACTATTTCGCAGGCAAAGTTTAATAGATATGGGGAAATAATCAAAGAAGCAACGGAACAATGCGGAGGATGTATTATTCCATCACTTCAAGAGCCGGTAGTTTTTGAGAGTGCAGTCCAAATAGCCGCTAATGATAATGGCTGTGGCTTTATTGCTTGGGAGCAAGAGGAAGAAGAGCAAATACCGACGAGTCTAAGATGCGATAGGGTCCATTTTTTTATTGGCCCTGAAGGCGGATATTCAAAAGAAGAAGTCGATTATGCGCTGAAAAATAAAATTAAAGCGGTTAGTTTGGGTAAAAGGATATTAAGGGCAGAAACAGCAAGTATTTATGCTCTTTCGATACTGCAAAATTACAATTAATATTCTATTTAAATTTAAATGAAAATCAATGCTTCAGACTGTCTGAAGCATTGATTTTTTTGAGTAATTTATATGCTTAATTGGTTTAAATAATTCTCGATTACCGGCTTGATGTTTGGAGCGCTATCGAATGGCAGATTGTTTACATCAAACCATTCCATATCTAATATTTTTTCTCCTTTTTGCGGATCTTCTTCTATTTCTGCAAGATAATGGATTAAAACAGTGGCTTCCGGCTTTTCAGTTCCGCTTTCGGGGACTTCCTGCCAAAGAATGAGAGGATTTAGAGATCTTATTATTTTAACTTGCACTCCTATTTCTTCCCTGGCTTTTCTAATTGCATTTTCCTCAAGACTGAGGCCAGGTAAAATTTTTCCACCGCAGAATTTCCATTTTAATTCTTCGAGCGGTTTGTTGCCATGTTTTACTAATAAGGTTTTTTGGATCCCGTTAAAATTTTTTATAATAACAGGTCCTGAGGCGATCATACTTTTAAAAGTTCCTAGCTCTTTTTCCAATTTTTTATTATTGTCCATATTTTAAGAAATATTTTTAATTTTTATTTGGTAAATTTTCCATCGTATCAAGGATATGATTTATTCCTTTGGGCAAGCTTTTTGGTGGCAACAACTCTCCATGACCGATAAATTCACCATGTGTGCCTTTGACCGAGTAAAAGCCGTTAAGAATGTCTTTGAAATCTTTAATTTCACCATTTTCTTTTCTTTGGGTATAGGTTTCTTGTACCTTCTCCATTGGAAATACTTTATCGTCATTACCAAAAACAAAAGAAATATTTATGCCCTTTTCTTTTAGGCTCTTTATCATTTGGTATATGTCAGCTTCTGATAATTGTTTTATTTCTTTTAAGGCCATTGAAGGATTGCTGGCAATAAATTCGGACATACTTTTCATCATCATTATTGATGGAAGTTTGCTTTGTTTTCCTTCTTTGATCATGAATCTATAGGCGAGATTTAAAAAAGAATCTTTTCCAATCATGCCTGCTGGATCTACAAAAATAAGGTTTCTAAATTTCTCTGGATGCATAAACGCGGCTAACGCAAGATATAAGCCACCTTCACTATGTCCAATTGCATCTGTTATGGCGATATCTTTTTGCTCTAAAACATCCAATAATGATACGGCTTTTTGTATTTCTTCTGTTGGAGCATTTTTCGGAACGTTTGAAATTCTAATCTCCCTTGGGTGATCCAAAGAAAGAACTCTGCGACCACTTTCAGCAATGACATTTAAACAATTGTCTATAAAAGGTTTAACTATTTTTCCCCAACCCGGAGCTACAAGTACAGGAGTTTCGAAATTTTATTTTTCTGGCTTGATGTCAATAATATTTTCATTGGGAACAATATGTTCAGTATTTTTTTGTACCGAATTTAAATTTTTTTCAATTGATAAGCGCATACTTATTTTATTATAAATTTTTTAATCATATATTCACCTTGAAGTTTATAGCCTTGTTTTTCATAATATTTTCTTACGCCAATTCCAGAAATTACGGAGATTTTTTTGAGGCCGTTTTTCTTAGTAAATTTTTCCGCTTCCGCTAAAAGTTTTTTGCCAAAGCCCATATGTTGAACATCATTTCCGCTTTCGCCGATGCCGGTCATTTTACCATAAGTGTGCAATTCACGGATAATGGCCGAATCTCGAAGCTCGGGAATAAAATTTTTCTCAGGTTTATTGTCGACTCGGAGCCGTAAAAAAGCATAAAGGACTTTTTCGTCAGGAGATTCAAATGAGAGGAAATACTCAGTTCCGCCGTTGGCATGGTATTTTAATTTTTTAAATTTGAAATTTGAAAATTGAAAATTAGAAATTAATTTAAGGTGTCCTGCTTCTCTGCATCTGATGCATTTGCAGCTCCAATGACCCTTTGCTTCATTGGCAATAAGCTGTCTTAAATTTGTTATTTTATTGCCCGAGATAATGCTTTCTTCTGGTATATCTCTTATTAGGCGGGTAATACGAACAAAAGGAGGTGTTATTTTTTTTATTTGAATTATTAATTTTCTAAGTTGTTTATCGCTGTAAGATTTATATTTCCCTTTTTTCCATAATTTAAATAGATCTGCATGCTCATTAACAACGCAAGGATAGATTTTTACCATATCAGGCATATAGTCTGAGGATGAATACAATTTTTTAAACATCGACAAATCCTTGGCCGGTGTTGAGCCTGGCAAATTTAGCATCATATGAAAATTCAGCTTGAAACCCGCTTGTTTTAAAAGATTTATTGCTTTAATACTGGTTGCGTTATTATGTCCGCGCCTATTAAGTTTTAATATTTTATCATCTATGTGTTGGATACCAAGTTCAATTCTGGTTGCGCCCAATTTTCTCATTCTGATAATTTCTTCTTTGTTTATGTAATCGGGGCGAGTTTCCAGAGTTAAGCCGATACATCGATGTTTGGCCGTTTGATTTTGTTTGTGGGCTTGAACAATATTTTTGCTCACCTTTCCGTTTAGGGCATCAAGGCATCTTTTGATAAACCAAATTTGATATTGCTTGCTATGACAAGACCACGTTCCTCCCATTACAATCAATTCAATTTTATCTGTTTGATGTCCGTTGGCTTTAAGAGCATTTAAGCGGATTTTAATTTGCTTAAATGGATCGAATTTAGCTAAAATCGCTCTCATTACCGCTGGTTCATTGGATAAATAGCTTTTGGGCATATTTTTTTCGGTCGGGCAGTAAAGGCATTTGCCGGTGCATGGGTATGGCTTGGTCAAAACTGAAATAACAGCCACTCCGGAAAGGGTGCGAACAGCTCTTTTTGTCAATATTCGTTCAATATTTTTGTTCGTTTTAATTTTGCCGTTTTTTACTAAATTATGGTAAGCTGATAGTAGTTGTGATTTTTCGGGAGTGCTTAATTTAAGCTTACCAAACTCTTTTCGAGCAGTATTAAAAAACTCCTTTTCATTCAAGGGTTTCGATTTAATTATTTTGTATATTGCTTCTGATAAAATATTTTTGTCCATGTTCGTATTTCAATAAATATACAGTAAATTAATGATATTTACAATAATATCAAGAGAATCAGGCAATGTTTAAATTATGGCGAGAGGATTAACCTTTAAAATTTCTATTATTTTATTGCCGTTAATAATAAGCGGTTTTTTGTCATTTTTAAATCCGCATCAGGGCATACTATCTGAATTGGTAAAAAATGTTTTTATGTTGCAGATTTTCGCTGTTTTATTATCTGTAAGTCTATTCTTTTACTTTTTGTTTTGGAATGACTTTAAAATAGTTGAAAAATTTATTTCTAGAAATCAAAAGAAGATCGTATTTTTTGCCGTTCTGTTGATAACGGTTTTTTATGCGGGCATTACCTTTAACCAGCATAGGAATTTTGAAACTCATGCATTCGATTTTGCAATTTACGATCGCACTGCATGGCACTACGGTCGTTTGCAATTTAATTATTATGAAAATTTGATTTTTAAAAATAAAATGGCAGATCATTTTGAACCTATATTAATATTGCCGGGAATTATTTACCTGATTTATGAAAGTCCTTATGTCTTACTTGGTTTAGAGGCTTTGATTATAGCGCTTGGTTTTGTTCCAATTTACCTAATTGCAAAGAAGAAGCTTAAGAGTGGAGTTGCAGGGATTTTATTAGGTTTTTCATTTGTTTTTTTTCTTGGTGTTTTATCGGCGGTAAATTTTCCTATTCACCCGGGATCTTGGCTCGCAACTTTTTACGGTTTTATGCTGTATTTTGCATTGGAAAGGAAGTTTAAATGGTATTATTTATTTCTTTGTCTGGCTTTACTCTCAAAAGAGAGCGCATTTTTGCATTTGCTATATATTGGTATTTTTCTTGCCATATTTTTAAAAGAGAGAAAGCATGGATTAATTACTATTTCCACCGGAATTATTTATTGTTTTTTTATTATTTATCTGCTTATGCCTGGTTTAAATAACGGTTCTCCATACGTCCACGGAATTTACAATTATATTTTAGATAATCCTTTAAATTTTTTGGGAGACAGTATAAAAACTCCAATCCTATCATTGAAATATCTTTTTGAACAAGGAAAGTTACAAACCTTAATTGCGTCGCTTGCTTCAACAGGATTTCTGGCGGTTTTATCACCTGTTTTTCTTGTGTTGGTGTTGCCAATGTTTTTAGAAAGATTTTTGGCCCATCATTCCTCGATGTATACTTTGAATTTTCATTACAGCATACCCGTTGCTATCATGCTTTATTTCTCAACAATTTATTCCATTTGTTGGATTACTAAAAAAATTTCGATAAAAAATTTGGCTGTTTATTTATCTGCTTTTGTTCTACTCTGTTCGATAACTGTTACTTGTGTTTCTCCTAATAACTTGATTAATTATAAATCATGGAAAAATTTTAAATTAAACGACAAACATATTTTGGTCAAGGAAGCTATTAAGCAGATTCCTGGAGGATCAAGTGTTCTAACTCAAGACACTATCGTGCCACATTTAGATTATTCTCACGTGGCTGGATTATTTCCAGATAATTTTTATAAATACGATTATATATTGTTGTCTAAGGAAAAAAGTTATTCCTCATGGCCAGTTGATAAGGAAACTGTATCAGCTGAAATTAATAATTTAATTTCAAATGAAAACTTTACTATTTTTTATCAAAATGAAATTTCTGTAATTTTTAAAAATAATGGATCATATTAACATTTAACAATTTCAATTTAAATACCTATGAAAAATAAATCTGCTAAAAAAATTTTAAACAATACAAAGCATATATACAATGATATTGCTTCAGATTTTGATATAACCAGAGGTAAATGGTGGCATATTTTGGATAAGTTTAAATTAGGCGCCAAGGAAGGGGATAATATTTTGGATCTTGGCTGTGGCAATGGCAGATTGGCTCAGTTGTTTGCGGATTGTGAAATTAGTTATTTAGGAATTGACGTAAGTGAAGAATTAATTAAAATAGCAAAGAAAAAATTTGCAGTCAAAAATAATATAAGATTTGAGGTAGGCGATATTTTGAATTTGCAACTTCAAAAAAATAATTTTGACTTGGTTTATGTACTCGCTGTATTGCATCATATACCTTCTGAAGCCTTACGATTGAAAGCTTTAGAAGACATAAACAAGGCAATGAAAAAAAATGCCACATTATTTATTTCTAATTGGAATATTTTTGGATCTGCCAAATACAGAAAATTCTTATTTAACTTCGCTTACAAGGCATCTCAAGGAGTTTTTAATATCAAGGATGCTTTCGTGCCTTGGAAGAAAGGAAGCAGTCATTTAAGATATATCCATAATTTTACAAAAAATGAAATGAGAAATTTACTGCAGAAAACAGGATTTGATGTTAAAGAACTGTATTATGAAAACAAAGGCGAAAAAAGCAATTTTTACAAAGGCTTTAATTTAGTGGCAGTAGCGAAGAAAAAATGATAAAATTATATTAAATAATAAATTTAAGGAAGGTGAAAATAAATCAAAATATTTTAAGAGAATATGACGTTAGGGGAATTTATCCTGATGGCATAAATGAGTTAAGTGCTGAGGCGCTTGCAACGGCTTTTGCTTTGACCTTAAAAATAAAAAAAATTGCCATCGGAAGGGATAAGAGAGAAGAATCAAAAAAAATTTATCCTTTCATAATTAAGGGGTTGGCGAAGGCAGGTTGTCAAATTTATAATATGGAAGAAGAAAGCACGCCTTCTTTGCACTTTGCAGTAGGTGCAAAAAGTTTAGATGGAGGAATAATGGTTACTGCTTCGCATAATCCGCCAGGTTTTACCGGAATGAAGCTTTTTCAAAAAGACGGCAGGAGTATAGGCAGTAAAAACGGTTTGGATAAAATTGCCTTGTTGGCTGATAAGATTTTAGCTACGAAAACAAAAGCTGTTTCCATAAAAAATAAAGTTAAACACTTGGAAATTTTAAAAGAATATTATAATTTTGTTTTTGAAATTGTTGATAGAAAAAAAATCGGAAATTTGAAAATTGTTTTAGATGCCAGCGGGGGTTCAGCTGCGAAAATAATTGAATACTTTTTTATAAGAATTCCCGGAAGAACCACAAAAATGAATTTTCGCAAAGATAAATATTCGGACCATGGTCCAAATCCGATGTTGCAGGAAAATAGGCGGCCAATTGAAAAAGAAGTTAGGAAACAAAAAGCTCATTTGGGTATTATATGGGATGGAGACGGTGACAGAATTATCTTTATAGATGAAAAGGGTAGATTTGTTTTGCCTTATTATGCCAATTGCCTTTTGTCAAAAATATTTCTGGAAAAATCGAAGGAAATAAAGTTAAAAAATAAAAAGGTAGTTGTTGACGGCAGGATTCAGATGGCCATTAAAAAAGTAATAGAGAGTAGTGGCGGAGTTTCTGTTACCTCGCGCTCAGGCTATCCTAATATTGTAAATGCCATGAAAGTAGAAAGGGCATCTTTCGGTTGTGAAAATTCGGGTCACTATTTTTTAAATTTTTTGTTGTCACGAAAGGAAAAGAAAAACTTTACTTTTGGAGACGGAATTATGCCTGCCCTATTGGTTATAGAATACTTGAGTAACCATAATATTAAATTTTCAGAAGCTATTGCGCCGTTTAAAAAGGAATATAAAATTTCCGGAGAGATAAATGTTGAGAATAAGAATTTTGAAAAGTTATCAAGAAAATTCATTGCAAAATATAAGGATTTGAGAATTGACCTTTCAGATGGCATATCAGTTTTTGCGCCTGATTTTTTCTTGAATATTCGTCGTTCTGTGACTGAACCACTTGTTAGGCTTAATATCGAAGCCGTAAATTCAAAACTGTTGGAAGAGGTTAAAAAAGATGCTCTTGCCTTGATAAAATAATTTAAATTAAAACAGTTATTGCTATTTTTTGTTAAGTGTTGTTATAATAGTTAAAATTTAATCTCATTTATGAAAAAAGTTATATTAACAGGCGATAGACCTAATGGATCTTTGCACTTGGGGCATTATGTCGGTTCTTTAAAGAAAAGGATAGAGTTGCAGAAAGAATATGAAACATATATTTTAATCGCTGATGTTCAAGCTTTAACGGATAATGCGGAAGATCCTCAAAAAATTAGAAAAAATGTTTTACAGGTCGCTTTGGATTATTTGGCTGTTGGTATTGATCCCAAACAGGCTACTATTGTAGTCCAGTCGTTGGTTCCAGAAATAGCGGAGTTGACAGTTTACTATTTGAACTTAGTAACACTAGCAAGACTCCAGCGTAATCCGACAGTTAAAGATGAAATGAAACAAAAAGGTTTTGGCGCAAATGTGCCGGTTGGTTTTTTAATGTATCCTATTAGTCAAGCAGCTGACATAACGGCCTTCAACGCTGATTTAGTTCCTGTGGGGGAGGATCAACTGCCCGTAATCGAACAAACTGTTGAAATCGTCAGGTCATTTAATAGAATTTACAAGCCGGTATTAACTGAACCAAAAGGGTTAGTTTCAGACATTGGAAGGCTTTCAGGTATAGATGGTAAGGCAAAAATGGGAAAAAGTTTAGGTAATGCCATTTATTTATCCGATACTTTTGAGGATTTAAGCCAAAAAGTTAAAAAAATGTACACTGATCCAAAGCATATTAAAGTCGAAGATCCTGGAAATGTTAATGGTAATATTGTTTTTGAATATCTTGATGCTTTTGACCCGGATACTGATGAGATTAAAAAACTGAAATCAAAATATAAAAGTGGCGGGTTAGGAGATGTGGTTTTGAAAAAAAGGTTATTGGATGTATTGGAAAATTTATTAAAACCAATTAGACAAAGAAGGAATGAATACGCTAAGGATCCTGGGCAAGTTATGAAAATGCTTGAAATAGGAACGGAAAAAGCCAGAAACAAAACTTCTCAGACTCTTGAAGAAGTAAAAAAAGCCATGAAACTTGATTATTTTACTAAATAAAAAGGTAGATATAAAAAATAGAGCCTTTAAACGGGCTCTTTTTTTAATTTAATTTATCCACATATTAACATTATTGTTTTATTCCATTATAATTAATTTTACCCAAGCATTTTTGCGCGGTAGCTAATTAATAATTAAAAGAGGAATGGACATTTCAACTTTGCGTCAGCGCTATAAGTCTAGCGGGGCGTGGGGTATGTTAGCCAGCATTGATCTTTCTGGCTGCGATAACAAGTTAATTCAGTCGCCAAAAGCAATAAAGAAATTTGTTGCCGAGTTGATTGAAAAGATCAATATGAAGCCTTACGGCTCTACCCACTTGAAAAAGTTTGGTGAAGGGTCTTTAGAAGGATACAGTGCGATGCAATTTATAGAAACATCATCAGTTGTTTTGCATCTAGATGATAAAACAGGAGATAGGGGATTTATTGACATTTTCAGTTGCAAGTTTTTTGATCCAAGTCTTGCTGAGGAGTTCGCCAAGAAATATTTCAAAGCGAAAAAATCAAGGAGTAAAATCCTTTTGCGATATTAAAAAAATCCCGCCTAGGCGGGATTTTTTTTAGGTTAAACTTCGATTATAACTGGGAGAATCATTGGCCTTTTTTCAGTTTTTTGGTATAAAAACTTGCCGATTTCATTTCTAATTTTATCTTTGAGATACTGGTCATCAGGCGCAGTCAAAGGATTTTCATCTTTGAGCATTTTTTTAACTTTCTGTCTTGTCATTTCAATAAGTTTTTTATTTTCTTTTAAATAAACAAAACCCCTTGAAATAAGATCAGGATTGTGAACTAAATTTCCTGTTTTGGCATCTATGGTTGCAATAACAACGAGCATACCATCTTCCGCCATCATTTTTCTGTCTCTAATAACAACGTTGCTACTGTCAGTTATTCCAAGTCCGTCTACAAAAACATAATTGGCAGGAACTTTTTTATCTGTTATTCTGCCACCCGACTTATCGAACTCTATAATCTGTCCATTATCAGGAACAAAAATTCTATCTTCCCTAAAGCCTTCAACTTTAGCAAGCTTAGCGGCTTCTTTAAGCATGTAATGATGCGCATAAACAGGAATAAAATAATCAGGACTGATTTGATGGAGCATGTATTTAATATCTTCCTTATTGCCATGTCCTGATACGTGGATGTCCATAATGCTTCCATGGATAACGTTATCACATTGTCTGTAAAGATTGTCTTTCAGTCTTTGTATTGTTCTTTCATTTCCGGGAATAATGGATGAAGAAAGGATTACTGTATCACTTTTCTTCAGTTTTAAATGCCTGTGGGTACCGTCAATAATTCTAGATAGGACTGCATTTCCTTCGCCTTGAGCGCCAGTGCATAATACGATAATTTTGTTATCTGGGTAATTGTCAATTTGTTCTATTTTAATAAGCTCACCCTTGGTTATTTTTATATAACCTAATTTCTTGGCGATTTCAACATTGACCTTCATGCTATATCCGTCAAGCGCGATTTTCTTTCCTAATTTTTGGGCAATAGAAAAGATCCATCCGATTCTTTCTATTTGCGAGGAAAATGTTCCGATGATTATCCTTCCGGATGATTCGGAAATTAGTTGTGTTAGGTTTTTTTTCATCTCTTCAGTAGTGGCGCTTTCTCTTACGTCTGTTGAGCCTAAGCTTTCTAGCATCAGTACTGTGGGTCTTGGTAGTTTCGACAAAAATGAAAAATCTAAAAATGGCTTACCGTTTTTATCTCTTTCAAGCGTCCAGTCGCCTGGATGAACTAAGGTGGCTACGGGAGTTTTGATTATTACACCGACAGCATCCATAATGGAATGTTCTATTTGAAAAAATTCGATTGAAAATTCTCCAAGGCGTATTTTGTCGTTTAAATTTTTGATATTAATTATTTTGAGTTTGTCTGCCGTATCTTTCTTATAATCTTCCTGTCTGTGCTTTATCATTGCTAAGGTAAAATCCATACCTACAATAGGAGGATTGCCGAGTTTTTCTAAAAGTATGGGGGCAGCTCCGATATGATCTAAATGGCCGTGAGAAAAAATTACTCCTTTGACGTTTTTTTCTTTGCCTTTAAGATATTCAATGTTGGGAATAATGTAATCAATTCCCGGCATATCTTCTTCCGGAAATTGTATTCCCATATCAAGGATAATAATGTCTTTCTTATATTCAAAGAGAGTCATATTTCTTCCAACTTCTTCGCATCCCCCAAGAGGGATTATTTTCAAAAGATTTTCATCTTTTTTTTCTGGAGCGGTTCTGGTTTGATTTTTTTTGTCGTTGTTTTTTTCATAGGCAATATTTGCAACGTTCTGTGTTGATTTTTTTTGCGCATGTTTTCTTTGAGAGCCACTTTGTTTATAGTAGCTGTTTGTTCTTTCATTCATAAATTTTTTTGCCTTAAGAGGCAATTAGTAATATAGAGTTTATTTTTAATTAAAAGTATATTGCCGATAAAGGGATTTGAACCCTTATAGGATTACTCCCACTAGCTCCTGAAGCTAGCGTGTCTACCAATTCCACCATATCGGCTCGGCTAGTAAACTGAGTTGTTATTTGAGGGATCTTTTTTCTTTTAAATACCACTGAGAAATATTTGCAAATCTGTCTGATGGTCCCGAAATTCCCCAGGCATTGAATCCTTTAATGTTATTATATTGAGGATAAATATAGTTTGGATTAAAAAGGAAAATTGCCGGTAGTTGTTCAGAAACTATTTTTTGAAATTCCCAGTATTTGGCTTTCCTTTGTGCCCAATCGCTTGTTTTTCGTCCGTCTTCTAGTAGCTGATCTACGGTTTTATTAGAAAAAATTGCTAAATTTAATCCGGGATATTCATTTTGTGAAGAATGCCAGAATGGGAAAGGATCAGGATCGGCACCTAGATTTACACCAAATAATAGTATTTCATATTTCCTTGGATTTATGACATCTTGCAATATCTTTGATTTATCTACAATCGTAATGTTGGTTTTTACTCCGATTTGAGCCCATGACTGTTTAATGATGTTGGCGATTTCAATATTTTGCGCCTGGTCAATTGTTGTAATATTAACTTCAAGCGGCCATGATTTTTTTTGTCTAAGTTGTTCAGTTATTCCTTCAGTTGTTGTAGAAATCATTTCCCAGCCATTGGCTTCAAGGAGATCAACGGCAGCTTGTGGATTAAATTCATATTTTTTGGCATCTGGAAAGTCTTCAATTCCCGGAAGGGAAGGCATATCAACTATGCGTCCCTCTCCTTTAACTCCTTCATTAAGAATTTTGTTTTTGTCTATAGCCATGGCAAGTGCTTGCCTGATATAGTCAGATTTTAGAAGTTCATTTTTACTTTGATTAAAAAACAGTGCGGTATACTGTGGCTGGATCAGGTGGTGATACTGGATATTTTTATATTTTTTAAGTTCGTCCTTAAATTCACTTGGTAAGTAAGCAATACCGTCAACACTTTTAGTTTTTAAGGCATCAAGGGCGGAAACAAAATCGCCATAAAACTTAAATGTTAATTCTTGGATGAACGGCTTTTGATCATAATACAATTTGTTTGGCGTAAGAGTGTAAGATTTTATCACTCCATTCATATCTTTCTTAAAACTGTCAAATTGCCATGGACCAGTTCCTACCGGCTTTTTATTAAGTTCGGTTAAAGATGCATTGGCAGGGGCAATATTATACCATAAGTGTTCGGGCAGAATGCCGAAAGTTAAAAGTCCTGTAAACGGAGCAAAGGGTTCTTTGAGGGTAAAAGTTATAGTATGATCATCGATTTTTTCAGCGATAATGCCTCGGAAACTCCTTTGTAGAGGGCTTTTGAATTCGGGATCCTGAATTGATGCAATTGTAAATATAATATCATCGGCTTTGAATGGTTCGCCATCATGCCATTTAACATCAGTCCTTAATTTTATGGTGTATGAAAGTTGGTCTTCTGAAATTTCATAGCTTTCCGCAAGATCAGGAACAAGTTGTCTGTCGTTATTATATTTTAAGAGTCCGGAAAAGATGAGACTTGAAATATCTATATCAACGTCATTTGTCTGTGCAAGTATGGGATTTAAATATCTTACAGAACCTATCAGTCCTTCAGTATATGTTCCACCGGCTTTTGCAAGAGGAACTGTAAAAAAGGAAATTGATTTTATGCCAAGAAGAGTTAGTGAAACTACTAATATGATTGCTGTAAATATAAAAACTTTCTTTTCAGTTTTATTGAGTATGGTGAAGAAGTGTTTGAATTGATTTGCAGTTGGAACTTTTGCGCTATTTAAAGAATGAACCAGTCTTTTATCAAGATGGTACTGTTTAGCGAGTGTTCTTAATTTTTTATATTTTGGAGAAAAGGCCCTTTCAAGGTTTTTTTTCCAAGAAGATAATAAGTTCACGTTCGAAGACGGTTATTTAGTTATTGCCTTTAATAGCAAAAAGATTAGTATAGGAAGTTAATGAAAGCTGTTACAAAAAATATTACAGCTAAAATTATAGAGATTTTAACCAATAATTTTTCTATGCCTCTTTTAGTTCTGTAGGCATTACCGTCACCGCCAAAAGCGGAACCTAGTCCGGAACCTCTATTTTGAAGAAGAATTACTGCGATTAAACCGACGGCAGAAGCAATTTGGATTATGTCTATTATCATTTTATATTGTTATTCCTTGAATTTCTAGTTTTAGGAATTATTACCTCTCTTAATTTCATAAATTAATCAATATTTATATTAGCATTGTTTTGCAATAAAGTCAAGAAATATTGGTAATGGCTAATATTTATGATATTATTAAATAATGGATGAGACTAATAATAATACAACTTGGCAAAATCAGGAATTAAGGGCCCAGTTCCCTCAGGACGGTAATAATTACCAGTATCCTCAGGGAAATAATTTTAATTATGAAAATAATCCGACTAACAGGCCACAGAAAAGATTTTGGATGTTTCTGGTAATAATGATTAGCTTAATTGTGGTTTTGGTTATTGTAATATCCTTGGTTGGATTATTCTACACTAAAACGCAAGATAATAAAATAAACGATATTGGCAAAATTGCTATCAATAATGAACAAATGGGAGCAGAAAGAATTTTGGCTGAAAAGAAAGACAGACCATATATCGGTAATAGCAATGCTTCTTTGGTTATAGTAGAATTCAGTGACTTTCAATGTGAAAAGAGCCAGCAGGAATCAAATCAAATAAGACAGGCTATTTTATCAAATAAGGATGATGTATTGTTTATACATAGAAATTTTCCAGTAATTGATGAAAACTCCATTATTCTAGCTAAGGCTGGTTCATGCGCTAATGATCAGGGAAAGTTTTGGCAGTTTCATGATCGATTGTTTGCCAATCAGCAATATTTAATTTCAGTAGAAAATATCAACGAACTGGCAAAGCTCTCAGGTATTGATATGCAAGTTTTTTCTGCTTGTCTGAGTTCCGATAAGTATAAAAAAATTCTTGAAGAAGATATTAATGATGCCAGAAATTTAGGCGTAATAGGCACGCCGACATTTTTTGTAAACGGAAATAAGCTTGAAGGAGTAATAAAATTTGAAGATTGGCAGTCCATAATAAATAAGTTTTTAGAAATTAAAAAAAGTTAACAATAGTATGATTGAAATAAGAATACATGGAAGAGGAGGGCAAGGCTCAGTGACTATGGCAGAACTAATCGCAGAAGCGATTTTTTATGATGGTAAATTTTCTCAGGCATTTCCAAATTTTGGTGTTGAACGCAGAGGCGCGCCAGTGACTGCTTATGTGCGTGCGGATAAAAAATTTATTCGTTTAAGGAGCCAGGTTTATGAACCGGATTATATTATTGTACAAGACCCAAGTCTTCTTGGAGCAGTTGATATATTTGCCGGAGCTAAAAAGGGAACGGTTGTTTTACTAAATAGTGAAAAGGAAGATTTGAATTTTAAGGTTCCTTCGGATATTATTTTAAAAACAATCCCGGCAAAAAAAATTGCCATGGAAATTATAGGCAAACCAATCATTAATACGATTATGCTTGGCGCCTTTGCTAAGTTATCTGGTCTGACCGAAATGAGATCGGTTGAGAAGGCTATAAACGAAAGGTTTTCTGGAGATATAGCTGATAAGAATGTTAAAGCGGCCAAAAGAGGATTTATACTAATTAATTAAATATGGAGAATTTAGAAAAATTGAAGAAACCTATATCACCTGAAGAAAATTTAGAGGAAGAACTTAAAATGGATGAGGAAGACAAAGAAGAAAAGAAAGAAAAAGATATAGTTGATGAAAGCAAAGATGGAAAATCAATATTTTCAAAGGTTAAAAAGTTTATCGGAGATTCAATTCCTGCCGTCCTTGAAGCTGGCAGTAGAATTAAAACATTAGTAGAAGGAACCATTGATTTTACAGGCGATGCTTTAAATAAAATTATCAAGCCAACTTCAAAGTTGCTAACCGGTTTTATACCTCAAGGACATATTGCGATGATTGTCGATAAGCTTGTTGTAAAAAGCTCAGAAATTAGCATTGCAGTCGCTAAAAGCTTAGCAAAGGCTTCATTTAATATTTTTACTATGGGTTCGTTTGCTTGGCTTGATGCTTTTAGGCAACATATGGCAGTAAATTCCGCCACACATGAAATTAATTCTGCAAAAAATAAAGACGAGGTAATCGCCTTAAGTTATATTGATCATTTAAAAGATGGTCAGGTTAAAAAAGCATTAAACGAGTATTACAGTTTAAGAAAAAAATTGTCTGCTTGGAGGGAAGATCCGGAAAAAAATAAAGAAAAAATATCCGAAGCAGCCAAAAAAATTGCTCAGTTTGAAATTGTATATCAAGATTGTGTTGATTTTTCAAATTTAAAATCGATTTTTGAAAAAGGCGATAGTTTTAGCAGAGAGAACGAAGTATTAGTTGATAGATTGGCTGAAGACACTGCTGATAAAATGATTACTGATATAGAAAATTATTATAAAACAAAAATTGGAAAAATAGCCGGTAAAGTTAAAGGTGAATGGGTTGGTACTGCCAAAGAAAAAGAAGGAAGACAGAAGTTAAAAGAAAAAATAGCTCAAAGATTGATGGCAGTTATGAAAGGGGAGATGTCACAAAAAGATATTGCAAGGGAAATAAAAAAGATAAACGGGAGTCTTAAAAAGTCATTTGCTGTAAATAAGAGATATTTAAAGTCAGCTATTTATACCGTTATGGGTTTGGCTATGCATAATATAGACTTATTCGACTTCGGTTCGAAAATGGAAGTAGAAGCTCCGGATTTGTCTATGACTGAAAAAGTTGCAGATGCATCTGTAAACAACACTCTTGATAATATTGCTGCAGCCGGGAAAATTCATGGTGAAATTACGGATTATCCTTTTGGTGATTATGTAATTAATGATGACTTAACCATTACAAACATTGATAACGGTCCTTCATTTGACCCGGCTGAATATGGTTTAGATCTTAGTAATATGGAAGATGAATCAGTATTGGTAGATTCTGGAGTGCTGGGGAACGAGTTAGATAAGGTTGCCGACAAGGCTGGTGAATTAATATATGATAATAGTGTGTCTAAAGATATTCGTAAGGTTAAAAGAATATACGATATGACAAAGTTCGGTTTGGGCAGTAATCCTGTGTTTTTAGGTCCGAAGTTAGGTTATAAATTATTAAAATTTTTACTATAAATATGAAAATAAGACAAGAAATAGTTGAGGATTTGATCGTTAAGTTATCTTTTTCATCTTTACCTCCGTTTGTTCAGGAGCAGGTTATAAGTAATATTTCAAATATTTCTGATGAAGATCTTTTGAAAATTATCCAAATCATCGACAATTTAGGAGATAAAGAAACTGAATATTTGGAACAGACGGACAAATACATAAATTTTTATAAAGAATTGTCCAAGCATATAAAACTAAAGCTTATAGATGAAACTGTAAAAATGCAGGAAGAGTTAAGCGAGGAACTAATTAAAACTGATTTAGAATAAATTATGAAAATAAATATAAATGCCAAACCAGGAACAACTTCACAAGTTAAAACCGGAAATTGGCGAGATATGTATTACCCGGATATAGATGAAGAAAAATGCATCGGTTGCGGTAACTGTGAACGCATTTGCCCTGAGGGGATTTGTTTTAACACGGGCAAAAAAAATTCTACCGGCAAAAGTATTTACGGATGTGATTTGGATTGGTGTAAAGGATGCGGTATTTGCGCTGCGGAGTGCCCAGTAAAGGCGATCCAAATGCGAGAAGAAAAAAAATAGTTACTTTAAATTAAATAATAAAAATATATGGGAGAAATTCCTCAAAAAAATCAAGAAGATGAAATTCAAGATAGTGATCTATATAAAAAATTCTTGACAGAATTCGACACTTTAATTAAGAAGCCGTATGATAAAACATTGTTGCCTGAAATTGTTAAGATTGAAGATGCTGAAGTGAAGGCGGCTAGCCTTTTGGCATATTGTATTGGTCATGGTAAAAGAGATAAAAATATAAATTTCTTTCCAACTGAAAAAATTTTAAAGGATGAAAAGAAAACTTTTGAAATGATTATGGAAAGAGACATAAAAAGTGTAGAGGAGCAACTTTTGAAGGATTACATTTTATAACTTATGAAAAAAATATTAGAAGGCAGTCGTGCGATTGCCGAAACAATAAATGCGATAAAGCCGGCAGTGGTATCTGCTTATCCGATTACGCCTCAGACTCACATTGTTGAAGATCTGGCCAAGCTTAAAGCGGATGGCAAAGCGGATTTTGAATATGTCAGGGCGGAAAGCGAATTTGCGGCCGCATCAATAGTTGAAGGCGCTTCTGCAACGGGCGTAAGAGTTTATACTGCGACATCATCGCAGGGTTTATTATTAATGACAGAGGTTTTGTATAATATTGCCGGGATGAGATTGCCGGTAATCGTTACAGATGCCAATCGAGCAGTTTCTGCTCCCATAAATATTTGGAATGATCAGCAAGATGTAATGGTTATTCGCGATGCCGGCTGGATAATGCTTTTTGGCGAAACAGTGCAAGAAGTTTGCGATTTGCATATACTGGCATATAAAGTGGGAGAAAGCCTCGAGCTTCCGGTCATGGTTAACTTGGACGGATTTGTCTTGACTCATGTTGTGGAGCCGGTTGATATAGCCACGGAAGAAGAAGTGAAAAAATATTTGCCTCCTTATACTCCAAAAGAATATCTTGATACAGAAAAGCCTCTGACTTTTGGAGCTTTTGCGACGCCTCAGCATTACATGGAAATTAGGAAAGAATTGCATGATGACTTAGTTTCTTCAGAAAAGAAACTGCAAAAAGAAATGAAAGAATTTAAAAAATTTTTTGGCAGGAGCTTGAATTTAATTGAATATTACGGTGATAAAGATGCTGATACTGTAATTGTGGCTATGGGATCTGTTCTTGGGACAATAAAAGAAGCGGTGGATGAGCTTAAAAAAGATAAAAAGAATGTCGGAGTTTTGAAAATAGTTTCATTTAGACCGTTTCCCGATGCAAAAATCGCAGAGATTTTAGCAAAGGCAAAAAATATTGCCGTGGTTGATAAATCAATATCTCTCGGACAGGAGGGAATTATCGCTACTGAAATAAAAAGAGCGTTAATGGGGCAAAAGAAAAATATTGTAAGTTATATTCTTGGTCTTGGCGGAAGGGATATTACAAAAAATATGATTAAGCAAGTTTATTCAACTGTTAAAAACCCAAAAGAAAAAGTTATTTTTGTCGGTAGATAAACGTTGTTTGTCATTCCCGCGAAGGCGGGAATCTAGTAGTATGGATAGTTTATTCTCCAAAGGCTGATATGGTTCACGATGATAAGAAAAAAATAATTAATCAGACATTAAAAGTTTAAATATGGAAAATAAAAAATACAAAGCTCCAATATCGCATCAAGTGAATCCAGGCCATAGCGCATGCGCCGGTTGCGGAATGATTATTGCTTATAGGCTTTTAGCTGATGCTGCAGGACCGAACACTATAATTGCCAATGCAACAGGTTGCAGTGAAGTGACAACTACCCAATATCCCATGACAGCATTCAAGATGCCATGGATTCATAGCCTATTTGAGAACTCTTCCTCAATCGCCTCCGGTATTTTATCAGCTCTCAAACACAAAAAAGAAGATGAAAAAATAAACGTAATTGCCATAGGCGGTGATGGCGCTACTTTTGATATCGGCATGGGACAGATTTCAGGCATGTGGGAAAGAGGAGAAAATATCTTATATATTTGTTTTGACAATGAAGCTTATCAGAATACAGGTTACCAATCTAGCGGATCAACTCCTTTAAATGCCAATACTTCCACTACACCGCCTGGAAAAGAATCTTTTGGCAGCCAACAAGTCAAAAAAGATATGATAGGTATTGCTTTGGCGCACCACTTGCCTTATGTTGCTACATCTACTATGGGCTACCCAACGGACATCGTAAATAAAGTAAAAAAAGCACTGAGCATAAAAGGACCGAAGTATTTACAAATTTATACCTCTTGCGTGCCCGGCTGGGGCATAGAGCCTAAAG
This sequence comes from uncultured Gammaproteobacteria bacterium, assembly GCA_964350585.1. Taxonomy (GTDB): domain Bacteria; phylum Patescibacteriota; class Patescibacteriia; order 2-01-FULL-39-33; family 2-01-FULL-39-33; genus JBAYJM01. The sequence continues at coordinate 48,228 of CAYGKC010000003.1, read as the reverse complement.
ATTCCTTAAATGTGGCGCGCCTTGCAGTGCAATCCGGTTTTTATCCTATTATTGAGTATATAAACGGAGAGTTGGTTAACAAAATGAAAGTTACGAAGCAGGTTCCTGTAGAAGAATTTTTAAAAATTCAAAAAAGATTCAAGCACTTATTCTCTTCTGAAGAGGGGAAAGTTGAAATTAAGAAAATTCAAAACATCTGTAATAAAAATATCGAAAAATATAATTTAAATTCAGCTTCATAAATTCATAATAATAAATTATTATTATAGAATTTGTAAAAATATTAAACGAAAGGAGGTGAATTTAAATGTTTTTATACGCTTTGCAGATGTTTTCTCTTCCTGATTGGGGTTGGGGAAATGTGGAAACTTCAACTTTAGAATCTGTTTTGGCAGGATTAGGCATAACAGCTCTTATCATTGGGATAATAGCTATTATTATTGGCATTCTTAATTTGATAAATGTTTATCATTGGGGCATGACTGAACATGTCACCTTTGAAAAATCAGGAGTATCAAAAAAAACCTGGTTTTATAATTTAGTTCTTGTTCCATTTATTGCGAGTATGGTAATGTTAATCCCGATAATCGGATGGATTGTGGGAGCAATTATTTATATTTACTTTATGGTGGTGGTCCTAATATATTTCTTTGGAGTTAGATATAAGGTGAACAGAAGATCTTAATATTGAGTCAATTTGAACGGCTATTGGGCCGTTCTTTTTGATTGCTTGACCAAGCGCGACTTTTCCTTTATAATGGATGTTAATTTGATCGTCTCTTATTAATCATCAAAAAACATGCTCGAAAAAATCAGCATTAAAAAATCAAGGGTCAATAATTTAAAGAATTTAAGTATTGATATTCCTAAAAATAAGCTAGTTGTAATAACAGGGCTTTCAGGATCCGGTAAATCATCTTTGGCTTTTGATACAATATATGCTGAAGGGCAAAGACGCTACGCAGAAAGTTTGTCATCATATGCCAAACAATTTTTGGATTTGATGGATAAACCAGATGTTGACAGTATTGAAGGATTGACGCCGACGATTGCAATAGATCAGAAATCATCATCAGTTAATCCCCGTTCGACTGTCGGAACCATTACGGAAATCTATGATTATTTAAGATTGCTTTATGCAAAGGTGGGAACTGTCCATTGCCCGCAATGCGGTAGGGAAGTTGGCAGGCAAACAGCTTCGGAAATTTTGGATCAAATTGTAAAATTAGATCCTGGAAGCGAAATACAAATTCTTTCACCAATTATTCTTAATAAGAAAGGATCTCATTCTAAAGAAATAGACGCAATGATCAAAAGCAACTATGAAATTTTCAGAATTGACGGAAATTTTTATAATTATGAAGAAATTAAAGAACTCTCACTTTCTAAGGATCAAAATCATACAGTGGAGGTTCTTATTGATAAAATGGTTATATCTTCTGAGATTGCAGAAAAAAAACCCTCAGATTTGGATTATCAGAGATTAGTTAAAGCTTTAAATATCGCTTTGGATTTGGGAAATGGATTTGTAAATATTTATTTGCCTAAAAAAGAAGACAATATTAATTTTAATCTTTACTATGTCTGTCATTTCTGCGGAATAAATTTGCCTGAGATTGAGCCAAGAAGTTTTTCTTTTAATTCGCCTTTTGGCGCATGCGGTTCTTGCAAAGGATTAGGCATAAAATTGGTTCCCAACCCAGATCTTATTGTTCCAAATAAACGTCTTACGTTGGCGGAAGGCGCAATTAAGCCGTGGGCTAGAAATTTTGCATCCCAAAATACTAATTTTAAATTATTGGAAAAAGTTGCAGAAAAAAATAAGTTTGACTTGAATATTCCATTTGGCGAGTTGAGTCCGAAAGTCCAAGAAATGATTTTCAACGGAAGCGGAAACGAAACATATGAAATTGATGGTCAAATGTTTAGATTTGAGGGATTGATTAAGTTTTTGGATGATAAATATAAGGATACTAAATCAGAATATCTTCAGAAGACACTTGAAGAGTATATGAGGATTTCTACTTGTCCCAGTTGCAAAGGCGCAAGGCTAAAGCCCGAAAGTCTTTCTGTCACAATTGATTCAGTAAATATTTCACAGCTTACGAATCTTGACGGCAATAAAATAGCCGAGTTTTTTGCGAAGGTTTCAAAGCAGTGGGAAGGAAAGAATGAAGGAAAAATTGCTAAACAAGTAATACGCGAAATAGAGAAAAAACTGACTTATTTAAAAAATGTAGGCTTGGATTACTTGGCTCTGTCAAGAAGTGCTAATACTCTTGCCGGCGGTGAAGCTCAAAGAATTAGGTTGGCGACTCAGATAGGATCAGGGTTGGAATCAGTGACTTATGTTCTTGATGAGCCTTCAATCGGTTTGCATGCCCGGGATACTGAAAAGTTAGTTACAACACTTAAAAATTTAAGAGATAAAGGCAATACTGTAATTGTTGTTGAACATGACGAACAAGTTATGAGAGAATCAGATTACTTGATAGATATAGGCCCTGGAGCCGGAGTGCTGGGCGGAGAATTGGTCTTTGAAGGAACGCCAAAGCAAATTTTGACTGATAAAAAATCTATTACCGGTCAGTATCTTTCAGGGAAAAAATCAATACCGATACGCAAAGAATTTCGCAAGGGCAATGGAAAATTTCTTCAAATTTTAGGAGCCAGTGAATTTAATTTAAAAAATATTGATGTAAAAATACCTTTGGCAAGCTTAGTTGTTATTTCCGGAGTTTCTGGTTCGGGTAAATCCACACTGATGTCTGAAATTTTAGCTAAAGCCTTGGCTGCGAAATTTTACCGCACAAAAGAACTTCCCGGCAAACACAAAGAAATCAAGGGAATGGAAAATTTAGATAAGGTAATAAATATTGATCAATCTCCAATAGGAAGAACGCCACGATCTAATCCAGCAACATATACCGGCGTGTTTACTTATATAAGGGATTTATACGCTTCTCTTCCTGAAAGTAAAATGAGAGGCTTTAAGCTTGGACATTTTAGTTTTAATGTAAAAGGAGGAGGAAGATGTGAAAATTGCGGGGGAGAGGGTTATGTGAAAATCGAAATGCAATTTCTGCCCGACGTGTTTATAGAATGTGAAGAATGTCACGGCAAAAGATATAATAAAGAAGCTTTGGATATTTATTACTCACCTTCCGGATATCAGGGAAGTGGAAAGAATATTGCTGATGTGCTTGATATGACAGTTTCTGAAGCTAAGAAGTTTTTTGCTGAAGATGTTCAGATAGTTGATAAGCTTCATATACTCGAAGAAGTGGGACTTGGATATTTGCGGTTAGGGCAAAGCGCAACGACTCTCTCGGGTGGTGAAGCCCAAAGAGTAAAATTGGCAACTGAGCTTTCGCGAAGGCCGACCGGCAAAACGCTTTATATTTTAGACGAGCCTACAACGGGTTTGCATTTTGATGACGTCAACAGGTTGCTTCAAGTGCTTAACCGTCTAGTGGATAAGGAAAACTCTGTTTTAATAGTGGAGCACAATTTGGACGTGATAAAATCAGCTGATTGGGTTATTGATTTGGGACCTGAGGGCGGTGAAAAAGGAGGCTATATAGTGGCAGAGGGAACGCCACTGGAAATTATAAAAGCAAAAAACAGCTATACTGGAAAGTATTTAAAAAGTTTAATAAAATAAATTAGTTTATTATAAACAAGATTTTCCAAGGCGTATGCCTTGGAACTTTTTTTTGTTTGTTCTGTAAATGTAAAGATTGATATGCCCATCATCTTCAATGACTATCCTTGCCCAACCGGCTCCGATTCCCCAAGGAATTGAAGGAATCATTATGCCCCATACTGAAGGAATCATTTGTATTTTATAACGTTTGAATATTGGCAGACTATTTTGAGGCATCGTGAAGTTTAAAATATTCATCAGCCATCTGGCATGAACATGGCCTGCGAGAGTAACTAAATGCCTTTCTTTGTAAGGTTCTATTAATGCCTGAAGTTTAGGAGAAAGCATGGCAAAGGGTTCATGTACTGCAAGTATGAATTTTTTATTTTTTTGTTTTATCTCTTGCAGGGAATTTTTTATAAAGGAAAGCTGAAGAGCAAGTTCATTTTTAAGAAGGAGAATTCTGGTTTTAATTTCTTTTTCATTTTCGCCATTTTTGAATTTTTTAGGCTGGTTGTAATCATAAAGAAAAGGTTCAGAAGATATTCCAATGACGTTAATTTCTGAGGTTAATTCTTTCATCCAAAATAGGGGACCGTATATTTTCCGATAGCTGGCTAAGCTCTTTTTTAGATAGCCGTCTCCTTTGCGCGCGAAAGATGAAAGCGCCCAACCCAAATCATGGTTGCCTGGTATTTGGCAAACTAAATTATCTGGAATTTCGGGAAATGATTCTTTGCGCAATTTTATTGCTTCAAAAGCTTCATTTACACTATGACTGCATATTAGTCCAGTATTGTCCGGTGTTCCGTGTGTTCTGTCTCCTAGATCAATAATCGCTTCGTACGGTCCGTAATTTGCAGCTTCCCTGAAAGTTTTTTGTATATGCGATGATGCTCCACTCATACGTCGCTGGTTAAGCGTGGGGATCATATCGCCTAATTTATGTAAAATCTGCCGATTATCTTTTTTTGCTTTTTCAATTGCAAAATGCATGTCGGCAATTATTAAAAATTGCATCATAAAATTTATTTAGCAACTATATTATCAACTAAATCTCCTTTATTGTCAATAAAAACCGTTCTCTTTCTTGAGAACGGTTTTATAAACGAAAACCTCTTATTTTTTTGGAATTAGTGAAATGGAACAGTAGTTTGTTGCCACTGTCACTTATATCAAGTTCAGCCCAACCTGCTCCTGCCATCCAAAAGGTATCCGGCAAAGCAATGCCCCAAACGGAAGGGATAAGCCACGCTTTATACCTGCGCATTTGCCATAGTAGTTTTGGCCAAAGAATAGGATGGACCAAGCACATTATTCTCATAAGCCAACCTGCATGAATATGTCCGGTTAGGGTAAGTAAAATTCTGTTTCTATGTTGCCAAAGTGCTCCTTTTAAATGGCTAGACAACAGTGCTCCCGGATCATGCAAAGACAGAATGATTTTTTTATCAACCCATTGCTTGCAGTTTAGTGTTTCTTGCAAGAACTGAAGTTGAGCCTTGAGAATGTTGTTAAGGAGCCGGTATTGCCTTGATGAAAGGTGATCATGCTTATGCCATTGAAACATAAAGGGCTCAGACATAAGCCAAATTAATATGACATTTCCTTTAAGCTCTTTTGCTCCATAAAGCGGACCGAATATTTTTTTGTAAGAATCTATCTGTTCCTCGCTTAAATATTCAGACCACCTATCACCGAATTTAACCCACGACTTTATGTCATGGTTTCCTGGAGCCAAATATAGAGGCGCTCCTTTAGAGTACTGATTTAAAAGATCCATAGCCTCTTCGGCTTCTTCTGCCTCTCCTGTTTGCGAATAGTCTCCCAAGCCGATGATGCCATCATAACCGCCCTGTTTGATTCTCTCTAAGGTAGAGCGAACATGATGGTGATCCTTTATCTCCTCTTTCATTGATCGGTAAAACGGCCCGAGAAGCCATTTGCCGAATCTTGTTGCTAACACTTCCGCCTCCTCCATGATATAGCCAGTGGAGGAATGCATGTCAGAAATTATTGCGTATCTTGCCATGGCATTTTCCTCCACTGTTTGATGTTGTTTCTCCTTCAAAAAGTGTAACATATTGAATTATAAATGGAAGTAAAAAGTTGAATTAATTGTTGTTTTATGTTAATTTAAAGACATTAAAATCTTAAAAAGAAGACTGTAGAAATATTAATTTTATGCATAGTTATAAAGAATTTTTAAAAAATGACGGCGAAAATAAATGGCAGGATTTTTGGGAGAAAAAGGAATTGAATAAAGCCGTTGATTTTGATAAAAAACCCAAAAAATATATTTTGGATATGTTTCCATATCCTTCTGGAGCAGGGCTTCATGTTGGCCATCCTGAAGGCTATACTGCCACAGATATATATTCCCGATATTTTCGGATGAAAGGCTTTAATGTTTTACATCCTATGGGTTGGGATGCATTCGGTTTGCCTGCAGAAAATTACGCCATAAAAACCGGCACTCATCCGCGCGAAACAACTGCCAAAAACATTGCAACCTTTAAACGACAAATTCAATCGCTTGGATTTTCATATGATTGGTCAAGGGAAATCGATACGACTGATCCGGATTATTATAAATGGACGCAGTGGATATTTTTGCAATTATTTAAAAAGGGCTTGGCGTATGAAGCTACCGTGCCCATAAATTTTTGTCCCTCATGCAAGACTGGTCTTGCCAATGAAGAAGTTAAAGATGGCAAATGCGACAGATGCGGAACTGAAGTTGTAAAAAAAGATATGCGCCAATGGATGCTTAGAATTACAAATTACGCTGATAGGCTATTAAAAGGATTGGATAAGTTAGACTGGCCGGAATCAATCAAATCCCAACAAAGGAATTGGATCGGCAGAAGCGAGGGAGCTGAAGTCGATTTTGCAGTCGTTGAAAGCGGAGCGAATGATTCTATGGCATCAGCAGATTCTTCTGTCATTCCCGCGAAGGCGGGAATCCAGAATTCTGAATCAGGCAAGCCCGAGATGACAATTCGTGTCTATACAACGCGTCCTGATACTTTATTTGGCGCCACTTATATGGTGCTTTCGCCGGAGCATGAATTGATTCAGAATTTAAAAGATAAAATTAAAAATTTTGATGAGGTGAACAAATATATTGTTCAGGCAAAAAATAAATCCGATTTGGAAAGGACTGATTTGGCAAAAGATAAAACAGGAGTTGAATTAAAAGGCATCAAGGCGGTTAATCCCGTAAATGGAAAAGAGATTCGGATTTGGATTTCTGATTATGTCCTGGCTTCTTATGGGACCGGAGCAATTATGGCTGTGCCGGCTCATGACGAAAGAGACTGGGAATTCGCCAAGAAGTTTGGTTTGGAAATAGTACAAGTTGTAGCGCCACTTTTTGGTGCCATAATGGATAAGGATAAAATCAAACCGGAAAAAGAAACAGTTAGAAGAAAAAGCGTTTATGTTATTGTTAAACACTGGCAGGATGATTCTTATTATTGTTTGGATTGGCAAGAACACAATTGGAGATCATTTGTAATGGGTGGAATAGAAGAGGGAGAAACTGCGGAGGAAGCTGCAGTAAGAGAAACAAAAGAAGAAACTGGTTATGAAAATATTAAATCAATAAAGCAAATAAGCGTAGAGACGCATAATAATTATTATGCCGAACATAAAGGTATTAATCGATATGCTGAATCATTATGTTTTTATATTGAGTTGCAAGATGGAAAGAGATCAAATGATATTGATGTTGAACACCATCAAGGCGAATGGATAGCAAAAAATAAAATATCTGAATTTATTAATTTGCCAAGCCATAAATGGTATTGGGATGAGTTAGTAAAAGGCGAAAAGGCTTTCACCGATATTGATAATGGCGTAATGATTAATTCAGAATTTTTAAACGGCTTAAAACCATCGGAAGTAATTGGCAAAATGACTGCATGGCTTGAAGAAAATGGTCATGGTAAAAAGGCGGTTAATTATAAATTACGTGACTGGGTTTTTTCCAGGCAAAGATATTGGGGCGAGCCGATTCCTTTGATATATTGTGAAAAATGCAAAAACAAAAAACGAAAAGTTTTAATGATTCATGGTTTTGAAGGAAACGGTGACGGTAATTGGTTTTCTTGGCTGAAAGAAAAGTTGCAGCAGCAGGGTTTTGAAGTTTTTAATCCCACAATGACTACAGCGCAACATCCTGTTTTGGAAAAATGGATTGAAGAATTAAATCCTTATATAGAACAAATGGATGAAAACGATATAATTATTGGACATAGTTTGGGAGCTAAGGCGGCACTTAATTTAATCCAAAAAAATAATAAGAAAATAGGCCAATTAATATTGGTGGCGCCCGTTTTGGATAAAAGTTCTGATGAAGATTACGATGCTTTAAAAGAGAAATGGGCTGGATCAGACATTGAATCACTTAAAAATTTTTCAGCCCAAAAGACAGATTGGAATAAGGTTAGCGAATTGGTGAAGCGTAAAAACGTAATTTTTTCTGAAGATGATCCTTATATTTTCATGGAAACTAAAGAAATTCTGCCAGCCGGCTGGAGTAAGGAATTATGGCAGGGCTTTGGACATTTTCAGGAAAAAGAAATTCCCGAAATACTCCATTTGATTTTACAAAATCGAAGTAACGGCTGGTTTCCAGTATCCGAAAATGAATTGCCTTTGACTTTGCCGGAAGTTGATAAATTTGAACCATCCGGAACAGGCGAGTCTCCGCTTGCCAATATAAAAGAGTGGGTTGAGATAAAATGTCCTTATTGCGGAGGTGATGCCAAAAGAGAAACAAACACCATGCCTCAATGGGCTGGCTCATCTTGGTATTGGCTTAGATATCTTGATCCGCAAAATAAAAATGCCTTTGCCGATCTTGAAAAATTAAAATATTGGTTGCCGGTGGATGTTTATGTCGGAGGCGCGGAACATGCCGTTCTTCATCTTCTATATGCCAGGTTTTGGAATATGGTTTTATTTGATTTGGGATATGTTCCGCAGGAAGAGCCGTTTGCAAAACTTGTTAATCAAGGATTGATCCTTGGCGAAGACAGTGAAAAAATGTCAAAGTCCAGGGGCAATGTTGTTAATCCTGATGAAGTGGTAGCTGAACATGGCGCAGATGCTTTTAGAATGTATGAAATGTTTATGGGCCCGCTTGAAGATGTAAAACCGTGGAACACAAAAGGCATAGTTGGTATTGATAGATTTTTGGAAAAAGTTTGGAATATGGGTAATGACCCTGCTACTGTTATTCCCGCGAAGGCCTGCCTGCGCAGGCAGGCGGGAATCCAATCTGATAATGGTTTAGATATTTTATTAAATAAAACCATAAAAAAAGTCGGTGAAGATATTGAGAGCATGAGATTTAATACCGCAATTTCTGCGATGATGATTCTAGTAAATAAGTTTGCAGAATCAGTCTCAAAAGAATTCTATCAAAAATTTCTCATCATCCTTTCACCCTTTGCCCCTCATATGGCGGAAGAATTATGGTCAAAGCTGGGAAATAAAGAAAGCATATTTAAAGAGTCTTGGCCAAGCTACGATGAAAGTAAAATAAAAGACGAAAAGGTTGAGATAGTGGTGCAGATAAACGGCAAAGTCAGGGGAAAGGTAAGTCTTCCTGCCGGAACAGCAGAAGCTCAAGCCGTAGAAGCCGCCAAAAATGAGCCGAATGTAAAAAAATATCTAGAAAACTCTCAAATAAAAAAGACGATTTTTGTTCCCAATAAACTGATCAGTTTTGTCATTTAAAATTCAATGCTTCAGACTGTCTGAAGCATTGAAAATTGGCTTAAATTAGACATTAAAAAATTGATAAATTTTGGCATATAATTACTCTTTATAATAATTGGCGAGAATGTTTAATCTTGCTGAAAAGGTAAATTGGCCGCCGGAGATCTATATACAAAGGCGGCTTTTTTAATGGCTATATTTTTGTTATAATTAATAAAATATTTAGGAATAATTTAATGAAAGCAATAATTTGCGACAACTCATGGAAGGCAAAATGGGAGAATTTTATTTCCGAAAATTCCTGTGATGGGGGATTGCTTCAAAGTTGGGATTGGGGAATTTTCCAGGAATCAATCGGACGTAAAGTTTTTAGAATTGCCTTAGTTGATGAAAGTGGCAACATTAAGTCAGGCGCGCAGGGTATAATTTATAAGTTGCCATTGAAAAAAAAGTATCTGTACATTCCAAGAGGTCCTATTGTCAATGATATTTTATCACTGGAATTTAAAAAACTACTTCTCGAAATTAATAAACTGGCAAAAAAAAAGCGGGTACTTTTCGTGCGGATGGATCCGCCTTTAGTAGATGATGGTAAAAAAACAATTTTAAAGAATTTAGGTCTGGAAAGTGCGGGAGAAGTCCAGCCCCAGAGCACTTTAATTTTGGATCTGACTAAAAGCGAGGCTGAAATCCTGGCGCAAATGAAAGCCAAAACAAGATATAATATCAAGGTGGCGCAGAAACATTGCGTTGCAGTTGATGAGGGAGAAAATTATTTTGAAGACTTTTGGAGGCTGATGCAACTTACGGCCAAAAGAGACAAGATACAGGTACATAGTAAAAAATATTACAGACAAATGCTCAAAGTCCTTGGTGAGGGAGGGAAAATAAAATTGTTTGTTGCCAAATATGAACAAAAGGTGATTGCGGCAAATTTGGTTGCCAAAAGTGGCAAGTGGTGCGTTTATCTTCATGGCGCATCGGATTATGGTTATCGAGATAAAATGGCGCCTTATCTTCTTCAGTGGGAAAGCATAGCTTGGGCAAAGTCAAGGTGGTGCGAATTTTATGATTTTTGGGGAGCAAATGAAAATAAATGGCCGGGAGTAACGAGATTTAAAACGGGCTTTGCACCCGAAAAAGAATTAACGGAGTATGTTGGGGCATGGGATATGTCAGTGGATCATTTGTTATACCTTTTATATAGAATTATAAAAAGAAAGAAATTCGCAAAGTATAAAAATAAGAAAGCCAAATAATAATGTTTGCAAAAATATTAGCCTACATCACTTCATTTTTCCCTTGCCAAATTCAAAGGCAAATAAGAGAGCTTTACGCTTCGACAATAATTCTTAATTTTGCCTTATCAATGGTGGCTATATTTGAGCCTGTTTTTTTGTATCTGTTTTTTGCTCAAAGATATAATTTGAGGGATTCGTTGTTGGGGGTCTTGTTTTTTTATTTGGCAGTCTATGTCGCTTATTTTTTTATGGTGCCATTAGGTGGCAAAATCGCAAAGAGGCTAGGCTATGAATATACGATTGCGCTTGGCTGCGTTTTTACAGCGCTATTTTACTTTTCACTTTTTGCCATAAATTTTAGTCCATGGTTCTTAGTTTTGTCTGTCATAAATTATGTTTTATGGAAAATTCTTTATTGGCCGGCTTATCATTCCAATTTTTCTAAATTTTCAGTTGATGGAGAACAAGGAAGAGAGTTAAGCAACTTGTCAATTTTGCAATCTTTCGTTTTTATTGCAGGGTCTTTTTTTGGTGGAGTGCTTGTGGAATTTTTGGGGTTTAAATCATTATTCGTTTTAGCGGCAATAATTATGGTGTTATCGAATATCCCTATGATTATCACCAAAGAATTTTTTATTGTCGAGTCTTTTTCTTATATAGGCACCTTTAAAAAATTATTCGCCAAAAAAAATTTACGGAGATTTTTTTCATATTGCGGTTTCGGTGAAGACTTTATTGTTTTGACTCTTTGGCCGATTTTTATGTATTTAATAGTTGATGATTTTTTAAAGCTTGGATCACTAACTGCAGTTGCAACAATGATAATGACCCTTGCTTTTTTATATATCGGCAAACTTAGTGACAGCAAGGGACCGGCCAAAATTTTGAAGTTCGGTTCGGTTTTGTACTTTTTTGGCTGGATGTTTAGGCTTTTTTCACGCAATATTATTGGAATATTTTTTGTTGACAGTTATTCAAGGCTCACCAAGCAATCAATTGTTCTTCCCATTGTCGCGCAAATTTATAAGGAAGCGAATAAAGGAGATGAAATGGAAGAGATCTTGTTTTTTGAAATGGCGCTTATTATCGGAAAAATAGTAGCCATGATTATGGCAATAATTTTACTTTTTGTATTTGGACCTTCCTGGAACGCCTTATTTATTCTTGGAGGATTAATGGGATTGTTATATTTATTATTTAAATTGGAAAAAATTAATGCCTAACTTAAATCAAATCAAAGAAATCTGTTCCAAGTACGATATTACTCCTTCAAAGTCGAAGGGGCAGAACTTTTTAATTGATCAAAATATTGTCAAAAAAATTATTGATGCTGCGGAAATAAAAAAAGATGAAACAGTGGTAGAGGTCGGACCGGGAGTGGGAGTGCTTACGGAAGATCTGATTAAGGCGGCAAAAAAAGTTGTTGCCGTTGAAGTGGATAAAAAAATATTGGAATTTTTGAGGGTCCAATTTTTAGCTGAAAAAAAATTAGAAATTATCGGGGAAGATATTTTGCGCCTTAATAAGAAAGAAGCGGGACTGAATAATTTCAAATATAAAGTAGTTTCAAATTTGCCGTATAATATCACTTCAAAATTTTTGAGACTGTCGCTTGAGCAGGAACCGAAGCCAAGCGAAATGATTTTGATGGTGCAGAAAGAAGTTGCCAAAAGGATTGTCGCCAAGGCCGGAGATATGAGCTTGTTGTCATTGTCTTGCCAGTTCTATAGTCAACCAGAAATATTATTTTTTGTCAGCAGAAACAGTTTTTGGCCGATTCCTGACGTGGATTCAGCGGTTATTAAATTAAAATTATTTTCAAATTTAGATGAAAAAATAGATGAATCGACGCTTTTTAAAATAGCCAGGATGGGATTTTCTTCCAAAAGAAAACAATTGCATAACAATTTCTCAGCAGGTCTAAAAATCAATAGCGAAAAGGCAAAAGAGATAATTACAGGAGAAGGATTTGATGAAAAAGTCAGGGCGCAGGATCTTTCAGTCATAGATTGGATAAAACTGACTCAAGGATTAAAAAAATCTAAAATTTTATAATGATTTTTTAAAAGAAATATAAACATAGGTCTCTTTTTTAAAAATTAAATTTTTAGTCAATCGCATTTTATAATTTTATATGTTTTATGTTCTAATATAATAGAAATTTTTCTTTTATTGTGTTATAATTTTAGTATATAAATTATCCACAGCTCATGGAAGGTGGCAATCAAAATGACTTTGAGAATTTACCCGCACAAGGGGATTTTTATGATGGCATAAATGCTGAAAGTGGCGTTGAAAACATCCCAAAGAAGGAAACAGCCGGCAATAATAAGCAAAGGCTTAATATTATTGTTATTGTAATTGTCGGCATATTCGCCTTCGGTCTCGGTTTTTACGAAATAGTAAATGGAATAAGAAATCCTTTTTCTTTTTTGGATAAAAATCCTATTGAACAGAGCCAGACAATGGCAATTGATACAGTTACCGATACTGATGGCGACGGCCTTTCTGATTATCACGAAACTACTGTTTACGGCACTAGTCCGTTTCTAGAGGATACTGATGGCGACGGAATAAACGACGCCAATGAAGTTACTGCAGGCACTGATCCGAATTGTCCGCAGGGCCAGCAGTGCACTGGGGGCTTTAATTTCGGTAATTCTACAGGAACTGCAAATGTGCCGATTTTTGGACAAATGCCTGAAACTGGCGCTCCGGTTGTTACTCCTCAAATGATTAGAGAAGTTTTACTTACTGCAGGTGTCAGTCAAAGTGATCTTGATGAGTTAACTGACAGTGATTTAATACAACTATTTCAAGAAATGCTTGCGGAAGATCCCGAGTTGGCAAATATTTCTGCGCAGGCTGGCACAACGGTTGTTGGCGGTGATTCTAGCCAAGGATATATAGTGCCTGGAGAAATTGATATTTCCAAACTGCAAATTAATTCAATGGATGACTTAAATAATTTAACCGGAGCGCAAATAAAATCATTAATGATACAAAACGGAGCGCCTGCCGGAGTTATAAATGAGATTTCAGATGAAGAAATTAAAAAGATGTTTTTAGATAAACTGGGAAATAATTAAATGATGAAAAGATATCAAATTATTTTAACTTTATTTTTAACTATTTTTTTTAGTTTTATTTTTGTTGATAATGCTAAGGCTTTTATTGAAGCTTTAGATAAAAGCAGAAATTTAGCAATTTCAAGGTTTGATGAGAGTTTGACATTTCTTCCAGACGCTTGGGCTATTCCTGTTGAAGAATTAATATTGAGATGTAACGAATCACTTATACTGGCTTCTGCGATTCCATGCGAACCTGTACCACTTGTTGGTTTTGAATGCCATGCTAGAACAACTGCTTTAGCAGAAGCTGAAAAGCAGTGTACTGATGCTGCAACACAAGTTGGTGCTGAGAAACAAATGAAACAGATGATTAGGGATCAAAAGAGAAGAGAATGGTGGGAGGCAATAAAGGAGGAGGCTACAAAAGCAATGGCAGGAGCTTTTAAGGTTTCTTTAAGTACCTTTTCAAGACAGTTGGCCGAAGATACCGCTACCTGGGTGGCTTCAGGAGGAAAGGGACAAAAGCCTTTGTTTATTACCGAAGGTTGGGGAGCATATTTGGAAAATGCCGCAGACAGCGCTTTGGGAGACTTTATTGATCAAGTAGGGCAATCTTATGGTGTCGATTTATGTCGCCCTAATTTAAGTATGCGGTTAGCGATTCAAACAAGCATTAATTATAAAGTTCCAAGACAGGTCAGATGTACTTTTTCTACGATGATGACAAATTGGAATTCAGCAATCCAAAGAGCTGATTTTTCTTTTGAGTACAATAATTCTCTTCAACCTGGAGAAAACGATATTTCAACCTTTTTGTTAATACAAGGAAAATCATATGAATATGTAAATAAAAAAGTCAAAGAGGCTGAAGATGAAGCTGCAAAGGCGGCCAAATTTAAGGATCTAAAAGATTTTGCCGGCAAAGTTCTTACTCCGGGAACTACTGTTAGGGAAGCTTTGCATAAGGCTTTAGTTGATCCTGATAACGTCGGCAAAAAAGATAATATATATACCGGAACAATTTTTGATTTTGTTGAAACATTTTTAAATACTTTAGCTGCTCAGTTGTTGAATAATTTTAAAAATGGATTATTCAAAGGTTCTTCCGATAGCAGTTCCGGCGGTTCAAGCGGTTTTGCTCTTCCAAATTTATCCGCATTGCTAAATCCGTTGGCATCTCCACAAAGCGAAGGAGCTACGGGAGCTAAAGAAAGGTTTTCGGAGCTTAAGAATTATTCCTTTAAAGAAGGAGGATCTTACGATATTTTAACAAAGCTTGCTTTATGTTCTGATTCAACCAGAAAGAATCCGGGTCCAACTGATTGCGTAATTGATCAAAAACTACTATCAGCAATAAAAGAAAAGAAGCAGTTATATGAAGTTTTGTCTGATACTCTTGGCATAGGAGAAAGATTATTTGCTCCAGCCGTGGGAAATGACAATTTAGACAGTGAATTGCCCTTAAGATCGATAATTATACTTAGAAAATACAGAATTATTCCTGTGGGATGGGAGTTTGCAGCAATAAAAGCAAATGGAAGCGATAGAAATTATACACTAAAAGAGGTTGCTGCCGGTTTTGAAAATCCAGATAGTATTTTTTACGGTTTGGTTAATCCATATTGGACTTTAAAAGTGCCAGAATTATTTTGCAGAAGGCAGGGTTATGGAGGTTATAACACAACGCGAGATTCACCTGATGGAAGTATTATGAGAGGAGAATATTGTGCAGATGAACAACAGTGTTTACAACAGGATATTGATAATAATTGCCAAGCTTACGGCTATTGTACCGAAGAAAGAAGAATCTGGACTTTTCCAACTGCTTGCGAACCAAGATTCAATACTTGCCAGACTTTTTCGGCATCTGACGGTAAAAAACAATCATATTTGATGAACACTCTGGATTTCGGCAATTGTAATTCTACTAATGTAGGATGCCGTTGGTATAGTATGTTACTTGATACGGTAAACAATGTTTGGCGTCATCTTGCTCCAAACGTAATAACAAGAATCACTTCCACTTCACAAACTCTAACTCTTGAAGGAAAAGTTGTTTATAAGTGGCATCAGATAAGCACGGACGGAATGCTTAGGATGTCTCAACCCTGTACGCAATCAGCTTGTGACAGCACTTCATCTACCAATTGTACTTATAATATTATTGATGGTACATGTAGATTCAGCTCATTTGGGACGCCTCAGGTATCTTGCACCTCAACGCCTGGAAGCTCGGGATGTTATTTAGAGCTTTGCATAGACAATAATGATCTGCTTAGAACGTTTAACGGAGGTTTTGAACAAAAGGATGAATATGACTGGATTCCTGCAATCTGGAATTTTGATAATGCCAACTATGATATGTATAACCGTTTTTACAGAGTTGCGGGAGAAGGAAGAGGTACTAGTTCAGCTTTAAGAATAATCGGAAATAATGCCCCAGTCATAGCAGAAGATGCCAATACCTGGGTATCGCTTGAAAACATACCTCTTGAAAAAGACAAAAATTATCAGTTAAATTTCTTTGTTAGAGGCAATTATTTA
The DNA here is from genome assembly GCA_964350585.1 of uncultured Gammaproteobacteria bacterium. Lineage (GTDB taxonomy): Bacteria > Patescibacteriota > Patescibacteriia > 2-01-FULL-39-33 > 2-01-FULL-39-33 > JBAYJM01. The sequence goes on along the minus strand of CAYGKC010000003.1, from coordinate 31,996 downwards.
TCGGGAAGCACTGGCGTTTTAGATAATAATGGAGCAATTATTGTTTCAATAATAAGAGGCGAAGAAAAAGAAGAATACCAACTATATTCTTTTAGTGCAGGCTGGAATGAAAAAATATGGTATTTTAACTCTGGAAATTTTAATACTACAACAATAAAAATCCGATTGAAAGCAGGCACTACTGCTGATGTTTATTTTGATGATTTTACCATTAAAAAAATAAAGGATGATTGCGGAGCTAACAGTATTTGGTTAGGTAATGCCAGTAATACAGCCAGTATCAATGCGACAGAAAATGAAATTTATCTGACAAAAAATGCCCCTACCTGCAATAGTGTTTCTGACGGCTGTTCGCAATTTATTCGATTGAAATCAGGCTTGGGCAGTAATTTGGTGCCAAACGGGGGATTTGAAGACGGAGCAGGTGACGGAGTGGATGTATGGAAGAAAGACAGCGAGCATGGCAGACACGTAGAATTCAGCCGAAGCAATAGCATAAAAAATAGCGGTTCACATTCTTTGGGAATTAGATGTACTTTGTCAGCTGATTCATGTAACGCTGACTATGCCGTTGTGGAAGTTCCCAGAGCTGAAAATATTATAAATCTTAAAAGAGGAAGTAAATATGCCTTGTCCGGCTGGGTATATATTGCTTCAAGCACTGTTAGTAATTTAGGTGGCGGGTCGGTAGAATTATTTTTATTGTCACCGAATAATAAAATTATGTCAGCCGGTTTTGACAAGAGTAGAATCAATCAATGGCAAAAAGTTCAGGCAGTCGCAGTGATGGCGAAAGATTACAGAGCCAATGAATACGATATTCGGGTGATATCCGGCTTAGCAGAAACGATGGTATATTTTGATGATATAAAGTTAGAAGAAATAAACTACAATTCTGAGTTGCCTTCTTCTTTCACAGAATATAATCCTTCAAAACGGCCTGCAGAGCAATTGACGTTTTTAAGGAAAGCGCCTGATTATTTAAATTGCTATAAGAAAGGTAATATTTGGGCTAACAGCTCGAATTTATATGATATTCTTCTTAACCAAAATAAACTTTGTTCAAAATACGCTTCAGTTTGTACTTCTGATGAGGTAGGTTGCAATATTTATAAGCCCGTAAACGGCGATCCGGAAGTGCCCGGAGTGGCTGAAAGCATTGATTTGTGCCCTGCGGAATGTGCGGGATACCAGGTATATAAACAAGAAAAAACTTATTTTGTTTCGTCGACCTTTGTCCAGTTTATTGCTAATAACGTGCCAAAATACTGTTCGGCCGCTTATGCGGGATGTGATGAATTTACAAACCTTGATGAGCTAGGCAGGGGAGCGGAACAAAGAGAATATTTTGTGCGAATAAAAGCATGCCAAAAACCTTCTACGGATGATGGCACTTACTATACTTGGGAGGGTGAAGATACGACCGGTTATCAGTTAAAGGTTTACAAACTAAAAAGGAGTAATAAAGATCCAAGCGCGCCCTGCACAAACATTTCCTATAATACAAGCGGTATTGGAATTTGCAATGATCCTGATGCAGTTTCACATAATTTAGAAAATGGACTTTGTACCAAAGAGAATATGGCTTCAAATCCAGATTGCAGGCAGTTTTACGATGCTGGCGGAAACATCACTTATCGTCTTTTATCAATGACTGTTACAATTTCTGATAACTGCCATCCGTATAGAAGAACACAAACAGAAAAAACGCTTACAGAAGCAGAGGCAAACTGTACAAAAGGCTGGTGGAATAGTGCTACTAATGAGTGCATATATATGGCTATGAAAGGCGAAGGAATTATGTGCAGCGCCTCAGTTTCCGGTTGTCGGGCTTACACCGGAAATTATGGCAATAATATCAGAAACGTATTCCCAATAAGTCAATTCAGCAATGAAAATCTTGAAGGCTGGATTGGAGCGGTTACAAGTTCAGAAGCGACATATCAAGGGGGATACTCCATAAAAAATACTGGTGGACAAATTAAAAAGGAAGTTGCCGTACATAAAAATAGGACATATATGCTCAGTTTCTGGGCTAAAGCAAGTTCAACAGGCAATTTCCGATTCGAATCAATAAAGTTCAACAGCTCTACTAATCCAAATGACTACTTTGCAGTTTCATCTTTGAAAAATGATGGTGATATTAATCTTTCTATGCCTGAAATTACAGGTGAATGGAAATATTTTGAAGTAGGTCCGGTCTTTGTAACATGGGATCAGCCGGAGGTTGAAAATTTAGTTTTTAATATTGGTTCTGAAAAAGTTTTCTTGGATAATATTCAGTTGAAAGAAATGAGAGATAAAGTGTATCTGGTTGAGAATTCCTGGTTTACTCCGTTTTCTTGCGACAATGATTTAAATGATCCGGCTGGTAAAGTAAACTATGCTCAGTCACAGACTAATTCCAGTGCTGCTTATCAAATTTGTTATGATCAAAATCCCGGTACTGATAACCACAGATGTGTTCCTGGCAATATGCTTGGCTGTAAAGCGTACAAAACTCAAGACGGATTAAGCGCTTATTTGAAGTCATTTGCCAATTTGTGCAGAAAAGAAGCTGCGGGTTGCGAAGAACTTATTGATACTCATAATTACGATAAATATCAAGGATTTATATTTAATCCTGATAATAGCAAAGGATATAATGATCAAATTACCGTCCGACCTTACGAAAAAGCATATCTTGTTAATAGCCCAGCATATAGTTGTGGTTTGCAAGATAAAGGATGTATGGCTTTGGGTTTGCCCAAAATTAACCAATATGACGAAGTTCTAGGATATAGCACTGTATTTTTAAAGAATGATCCTGATAGGTATGCGACTGATTTATGCGCTGCAGACGAGGTATGGTGCGAACAATTTGCCGGCAATAATTCCTTATATTATTTTAAAAATCCCAGGAAACTTTGCGAATTCAGAGGAGCGGGAGATTTGGCGGCGGGATGGTACAAAAAAGGAACTGACGAAGCGTGTATGATTACTCCCGATCAAACATTCGGCACGGGTTATGAATCAGTCAGAAACAAATATCAGCCGATCGGTCCTATTAATAATTTAACAGGATCATCAACAATTTTTGTAATAAATAATTACAGCAACATTAAATATAACGGTTGGGTGGGTTTATGTCAGGATAATAAAAACGGATGCAGCGAATATATCGATCCTATCACTGAAATTTATCCTAATTTGAATTATAAGAGTTCATCAACCTTGGTTATAGAATCTAATTACCTTTATTCTTCATCAGGAGGATTTGTTACCACAACTGCCGCTTCTGCTTTTTGTAATATTTATCATCCGCTTGGCAATGTTACAACTACTTTTTATGTGAAGGCAAAGGATGATAACGTTAAAACTTGTAAAATTAATCTTTCAAGTACAAGTACTGTAGTTACTCGAGCGGGAGTGTATTACGCTTTATCTACCAATGTAAATCGTTCAGGTTGCAACGGCCTTGTTGATTACAAGACGGGTTGCGTGCTGTTTAATGAAAGATCAAGCATAAATTATTCATATGATTCAGATTCAAACGATGAATTAATTAAAGAACGAAATAAATATTTGATTTTCAATTCTTCAAAAACATATTCCGATTATATTGGCAATAAACAGCAACCTCTTAAGGCTTCAACAGATGAGCCCAAAGATACCAGCGTACTGCTTAAGGTTCTGCCCGACAGAACTTGCAAGAACTGGCTGTATTGCACCACTTATAAAAAAGACAGTGATTCCACCACAAGTACGGCGGCAGATTTTCGATTCCAGAGTCAGGACAGTTGTTTAAGAGTTGGTTTATGTGAAAAAATGGACTATGACGACAGAACTTGCGATTCCTTTACCCAAAAAAACAATGAACCTATAACAACTAATTCTTCTAATTTCCAATTTTTGACAGGTTACTCCGTGCCTAATTATTTGTCCTTTGCAGAGATGACACAGGAAGGGCAATCTGCAAGTGTTTCAAACGGTAATTTTGAATCTACTGTCTCAGCTTCAGCCGAACCGTTAGGTTGGACAATGTCTGCATCATCTTCGGATTTGGATGCATCTGGTTGGGGTCCCGATAAATATGCGATTGAAAGAAATTATCTATACAGAAAACAGGATGCGGGCTATTTGAGATTGCACGGACCAAACGAGTTGGAATCGGAACCGATTGATGTTGAAAAAGGACAAGAATATTATTTAAGCGCTTGGCTTAACACCTTAGACTTGCTTAGCACCACTTCTGCTGAAATATGGGTTTTTGAAGGTTCAGAATGTAGTAATCAAAGGCCTGGGAGAGTTATCAGTATGCGTGAAGGAATTAATTGGACAAAGAAAACGCTAAAGTTTACACCTTCAACCTCTACAATTTGTTTAAAATTGATTAATTTTAATAATAGTTTAGACCAGAAAGAATGTAATGACTTACTTGATGATAAAAAATATAACATAAATTATGGTACGGCTTGCAGGATAAGCGGAAGTTCGCTTTTTGACGATATTTCCCTAAAGCCTGTTTTAAATCCTGTTCCTAAAGTTTCGCAGTTAAATGCTTTTACTGGTTTAACCGATATTTTAACTAAAGAAGAGTCTACTATTTCTAGAAGTTGTAGAATTTATCCAGATCAAAATGCGATGTCTTGCCAATACTCAGAAGATGGAAGATTTTACTATGGTTGGTACGGTTATTGCTTGGCTTGGGATCCGAAGAATCCCCAGGTGTGTTTGCAGTGGTGGCCGGTTGATGAAATTAAAGGCGATATTGTGGATGAGTATTCGGGTGGATATAGAGAGAGATCTCCGCTATATTATTGCGTTTCCACCACTAAAGAAACAATTAGAGTTTATGTAGAAACTACCAAAGTAACTAGTGGCGGTATGGGACAAATGTTAAATAATCTTGCTCCAGGACTTAATTTAAATGTCTTAGGCGGTGAAACTGCACAGTATTCTGTTTTTGAATCTGAAAATTCAGATTTAATAAATGCTTCCGCTCTATTTAGATATCCATTTATATCAAAGCCGGAAACAAACGCTCTTAATAAACTTTCGACTTTATTTAGTGAAGTACTTAGTGGTTTTACTTTGGGCGGTAAACCTCAAAATAGAAATACTTTTCATTATGCTGGAATTGTTCTCGGTGTTGGTGGAAATTTAGACGGTTTTGGTTTGGGAGGTGGAATTGCTAACGTCCATATGGGTCGCAATAATGTTAGTCATTTTGGCGCTGATGGACAAGATCCACTCGGAATTATTTTTGATTTATTGGGTTTAAATAATTTGGAAAATACTATCTGTTCATCTTTTTTGAAATTTCTTTTGGGTGATAAATGTGAAACATACAATGGAGGTGAATTAGAACCACGTATAGGCAATCTAACTGATAACAGTCGTTGGGGAGGATGGGGACTAGCTGCAACTAGTTGGTTTGGAGGCGATGGAGCGGGAACGGCCTTATTATTCCCTGAAAGTTGGGATAATGTAGAAAATAAAATAATGTCCGGCGGATCGGGTGACGGGGGTGGAGACCTTATAGGTCAGATAATGTCTATGGCCGGATTGGATGCTGGCGGAACAGGAACTTCCTTGGGAGCAAAAGTGGTTACCGATCAGGATCCAAAATATGCTTCTTATTTTACTGATCCTAATCCAAGCGTGCCAGGTGATATTTTGGGTCTGGCTTGGAATGTAAAAGCTGGGGGTATTGTGTTAGGACTGCTTATGACTGGATCGGCTTATAGTGAGTTTGATATTCATTATTGCAATAAAATTGTCCAGGTAGCTACGCCATCAGGTAAAAATAAAGCATGGGTGGACAGGCTCAGTAGCGGATCTCAATTTGCCTTTTCAACCACCACGGATAAGTATCCACAATTTACAAATCCTTATTGCCTGAAAGGTTTAAATGATGGCGTTACTGCTGCTTGTACTAATTCAGCTATTAATGGTTCTACTACTTGCAGAGAAAAGGGTAACACATGGGATGAAATTACCGGAAAATGCTATTACGAAAATATGATTTATTCAAATCTTGGCTATAAATTTGACGGTTACGGAGCAGATTACAAGCCTTTTGGATCACTTGTCGCGCCGTCAAATAATTTTCAAAATCCTATCTTATGGGATTCTAGGAGAACTGATGATGATTACACAAAACAGCCAATTTTATGGGAAACGCCGAATTTTAAAACTGAAGCTCCTTATCAGCCAAGAACCGGTCAACCAGTAAAAGAGGAAGCATTAAAGAATTTATTCGCCCAAAGTTATGGCGTATGGGTGTGGAAGGAAGACAATAACAGATGGGATCAAGGTAGTTATGATGAAGTAAAAGGAGCAAATTGGTCTTTGCCAAATGAATATTGTTCCGGTTTGAATCCTGGTGACAGGGATGTTAACTGGAGATTTATTAACACGGCTTTGGGTGTGCCCTGTAAAATCAAGCCGTTGATTACTAATATTAAAGTTTCTACTTCAAGCCAGACACTTCGACTTTCTTTTAATGTAAAAGTTGACAAGGATCAGCTTCCGCTTACTTCTTACACTATTAATTGGGGTGACGGATCGGAAGATTCGGTTGCAGGCGTAAAGTTAAGGCAAAGAATAGATGAAAATAATCCTTTTGTGATGTATCATTATTATAATCCTAATGAAATGTCTCCTAATCCGGCTACTATTACGATAACTGTTAAAGATAATTGGAATGCAAGTGCAAGTTCAACCATAAGCAGTAGTTTAATAGAAGCGGGATATTAAAATAATTTATATGAAAAATAAAAATAAAATATTAATTGGATTGATATCAGTAGTTTTATTTTTAAATTTTTGTTTTCCGATAAATGTTAGAGCAGCGATAACAGTAGAAGATATTAGAAATAGTTGGTTTCAATATTTAATACCCAACATTGGACCTGGTTTAGCAGCAGTTGATTTGTGGAGTTGGCTTTCAGTACCTGATGATGTTGTTAGAAATGATGAAAGCAGAATTATTCAATATAATAAATGGATTACCGAATTAGAATCAAAGCAACCTTTAACTAAGGAACAAGAGGAGTTTTTAAACACTGCTAAAAGAGAAAAAGAAGCTATTGAAAAATCTCCGTCTGGTAAATACGTGGGAGAATTAGAAGCAATAGATATAATTATAAACCTTCTCGCATATATTCTTTATATAATATTTGCTGCACTTGGTTGGATAATAACTAGGTTAATGTGGGCAATGCTAACGGTGATGAGTTATCCTATAAATGTTAATAATACTGCTGCTGTCGTTGAAGGCTGGAAGGTTGTTAGAAATCTCTTCAATAACTTTTTTATTGTTCTTCTGATGGTTGTGGCTATCGGGACTATTCTCAATAAAAAAGACTATCATTATAAGGCGATGTTGCCTAAAATTCTAATCGCTGCAATACTTATTAATTTTTCAAAGCTTTTTGTGGGTATTGCCATAGATATATCACAAGTGTTAATGCTTTCATTCGCCAGCGCTTTTGCCAATATTCAAGGTGGAAATATTGTTTTGTCAGCTCTAAAATTGCCGGAACTTACTAGGTGGCAGGAATGGACAGCGAATCCTATGAATGAGGGTATATCCAAAAATAAGGCTGGTATAGAAATGACTAATATTTTTGCCGCTCTTATTTACGCCATAATAGTGGCAGTTATAGTTGTAATTGTAATTGTATCAATTATTGCCATACTCGTTGCCAGAATAGTTGTATTGCTGTTTTTGACTATTCTTTCTCCGGCATATGTTTTTCTAAAATTAATCAAGCAAACAGAAAAGTATTCTTCTGATTGGTTTAATAACTTTGTGAAGTATTTGACAGTCGGTCCTGTGTTGGTTTTCTTTTTATGGATTTCATTTATGATGATGGGTCATGGGGGTAACTCAGCTGAGAGAGCTCTTAATAATAATCCTACAAGGGATATACGTAGTTCTTTAGGGGGTCAGGTTCCTGATAAACAGGAAATTACAGATTTGAACAAAGGAACACTTTCAGCAGGCTTGACGGTTGAAGGCATTATTAATACGGCTTTAGTTATTGGCGCTTTGATTGTTTGTTTGAATTTTGCCAAAGGAAGCGGAGTTGTCGGAGCAAACGTTGCTAACTCTGGGATGAGTTGGTTGCAACAGCAGGCTAAGAAGCCTATGAAATTTGGAAAATCATTGGCAAAATCGGGATTGGGAGCGGGCGCATGGGTAGGCAAAAAAGCCGCAGGGAAGGCTGGGACAGGATCTCTTGCACTTGCCAGCGGAATTTCAAAAGGTCTTGGCAAATTGTCAGGGTCTGAGGGTTTGACCAAGCTTGGAGCGTTTGGTTCACAGTGGCGAACTGATGTTTTGGAAGGCAGGAGAAAGGTAAGAAAAGAAAAGCTATCAAAAGCAATGGGTAAAATGGGTCTTGGCAGTGATAAAGCAAAAGCGGCATGGGGGGAATTTACAAATACGGATTTAGCTAAAAATGTTAAAGCAGGAGCTCTTGCAGTTACAGCTACCGTTGGTACTGTAGCAGGAGGTGTGGCTACTGGAGGTTTGGGATTGGGCGCATTAGCTGTGGGTTATATGACAGGAGGAGGACGTTTGCTTGAAATGGCATTAGGTGATCAAAGCTCAAAACGCCAAAAGAATAGGGAAGAAGAAGGTAAAAAAATTGATGAAGCAAGCCAAAATACAAAAAATATTGTTGCTACGTCTGAAAAGGGAAGAGATTTAGCTATTGATCAAAGGATAAAAAGCGATCCAGCTTATGCTGCAAGAGTTAAGGCAGAAGGTGAAATATCACAAATTGACAATGTACAATCAGGTAAAATTTCAAAGGGTATGGTGCCAAGTGATTTCTTAGACTTCTTAAATGGCAGAGGTGCATATAGATCAATGTCATCTGTTGTTAAGAAAGGAAAAGTTTCCGATGCAGATTTAGCTAAAGCCAAGGAAGATTTCCATAAAGAGACTGCATATACTGATAGACAAAATAAAATAGAAACTCATAAAATAAATTCTGAAACTATCAGAGCAGATGAAGAATCCCGCCATGTAACAAGAGTAGAAGATAGTTTAAATGCTAGTAAGAGTGGAAAAACTGCAAAAGAACAAGAACGCATTGAAGCAGAGAAAAATAGATTTTTAAAAGAATATCAGGCAAATATTGATCTCAATAGTGCAAAAGGAGCAATACAAGGAAAATTAGATTTAGAGTTAGCTGCTATTAACGCAAGAACTTATGGTTTAAGTAGTATCAGTGACATTGAAAACAGACGAGAACAAGAAAGAAAAAAAGCATACGAAAATAAAGATAGTGAAGATACTAAAGCAAATGAAAAATATACTGATACTATTGGTTCAGTTCAGCCTCAAAAACCGCAACCTAATCTTGTCGATACCGTTCTTGATGATTATAAGCCCTATGCCCATGAAAATTGGGTTTCTCAGGCTGTAGCTGAAGATGCTACAAAAATGAAAAAAGCCATTGATAATCTAATTAAGGTTATAGAAAATGGGGCTACAGACGCAGATTTCTTAACTGATATAAGCAGGGGCAGTTTTTATTCTACTAACGGTCAAACAGAAATGCAATTCAAATCGGTTAAAGCACTTACTGAATCCACAGGCGCTATAAAAACATTAACCGATTCTTTAGCTGCTTTGCCTCGCGAATTAAGCGGACCTCAAGCTTATTTGGTTCTTGAATTAAAACGCGGTATCGCTGCTTATGAAAAAGGCGGAGGGGATGTTTCAAAATTATCGACCGTTATCGCATTGTTAAATGAGAAAGTTGGCCGAAAAACTGAAAATGGTCCGATTATTGATAATAAGACAGTGGCAGAACATGGCAGTAATGTCATACCAAAAAAATAAAGATTAATTATGATTACTTTAGAAGAAGCATTAAGGAAATTTGGACAAATGCATCCGGAAGTGGTGTTTATTGTTAACAGTGAAAGAAATATTTCCGCTATATCAAAATTATCCCAAAAATACGGCGTAGATTTGAACGCTCCATTATTGTTGTTAGTCGTTGGCGGGTTATCTTATGAAGATTTTTTGTCTTATCTTATTCAGGAAAAGGGTTTGGATAAAGAAAAAGCTATACCTTGTGAAAAAGAATTTTTTGCAGAAGTTGTAAAGCCACTTGAAAAAAGAATTAGTTTCCTAAATGCTGATCCTAATAAAAATATGGCGGTAAATGATGAAAAGGATATGCTTAGAAGGATTTTTGCGGGCGGTGTTCTGGAAGAATTGGCTGAAAATTTTATTATAAGAAACGCTGTTAACTTAAGGATTTTTAATATCCTTAGGAAAGATATTAATTTTAAAAGCGAATTAATAAGGCTTCTTTTTCAAAATGAAGAACAATTGACGCAAAAAAATATAATTTTAGAAAACAAGCAATCAGCTCCAACGATTGCCAATTGGCTTAAAGATTTTATTGAAAAAAAAGGCACAGGAGTATTGTCCACTATTGAATTAAGTGATTATATTGCAAACGGTAATAACTGTAGAAATATTTCAGAGGCAGAGAAGATAAAATTGTTTGATATTCTAAATATTTACACTAATTTGAAAAACTACCCTGATCAGTTGATAGACTTGGCGGAAGACAAGTGGGAAATTATCCCAAGAGGCGAGATAAAAAGAAAGAATAATTATGTAGCTCCTAAGGAAACTGTAAACACCAAGAAAAATCATTTATCCAAAGAGCAAATAAAAGATATGACTGAGATTGAGAAAATGATAGCAAAGCAGGAATATGGAATGAGTGATCAGGAATGGGATAAATTATTAGCGTCTTAACTTGGTAAATATTTTTGAAGATTTTAAAACCATATTTAATGGATTCAATATTAGATAAGTTATCTCAGTTGCCAATGTCAGCGAAGCAAAAAATGTCTTCGCCTGATTTTATATCTGTTTTTAACGATTTGGATAAAAAATACAGGATTAAAGCGGCAAGCGTTTTTCTGGAATATGCTTTTGGATTTATAGCAAAAAAAGACCTTCCTTTATTTTTACAAAATAAGTTGGGTTTTGGCGGGCTAGCGGTTAAGGAAATAGTTGATAAATTTGATTTTTTATTAGGCCAGATGCCGGAATTATCTTTAAGTAAATCAGAAAAGGCTGATGATCAAAATGTGGTTATAGAAGCCGAAACTCAAAATCTGACTAATTTTATTTCTGATCCGCAAAAAAATATTGCAAGAAATTTGTCTTTTGATGCTGAAGACGAGCAAGAAATTGCAAAAATTAAAAATAATTCAGTAAAACCGAGTGAAGATTATAATTATGACGCTTTATCTGATATAATAATTAAAGAGTTTGCTTATCAAGGTGATGATGTGTTGGCAAAGCGCCTTAAAAATATAATAATTTTGAATTTAAGGGATGTTCGCGATGAGATAGAGACATTGGATGCGCTTACCAAAAGCAGAAAAATCGGAGGAATGGAGTTGGATTCAAATTCTGCCAATTCTTTGATAGGGATAGTTAAGAATAAACAGAATGAGAAAGGCAACTTTGTTAAAACTGAAATTAAAGTAACTCCTCTTGTTACTAAAACTGTTCTGCCTAAGGCCATTCTTTCTCCTTCTAATAATAAACCGCAACAGGTTGTTAAAGAACCGCAGAAAATAACATTGGCGCAAAAGATTCAAGATGAAAAAAAAGGTGAGCCAACTTCTTTTACTGTTGTTGAACAACCTAAAGAAACTGCTGTTGTTGAGGCTCCCAAGTCCAGCCAAAAGGCTTTGAGTAAGAAGGTTTTTTATGCTCCGCCAATGAAAATAGAGGAAGAAGACGGGCTGCCGGTAATTAAAATGGATAGTATAAAAGAAGAAGTTGCAGTTAAACCGAAAGAAAATTTTGAAAAAATAAATAAACCGCAAGAGGAAATTGATAAAATTATAAAAGAAGCTGAGCTAAAAACTGATAATGATCCCAAAATAGAAAAGACAGAAAAAAAAGAAGTGAAGGAAGAAATTTTGCCTCAAGCTTCTCCGGTACATTATCCGACAACGCAAAAAATTCCTCCAAGGATAATAGAAGCTCAGAATACTAGAAGGCCCTTGCTTGATGGCGTAAGGATAGCCAAAAAACTTACCGGCCCAATCGAAGAATTAAGCCAAATGACTCTTATTGAATTTAGAAGATTGGCCGAAACTCCTGATAAAGCTACTTCAGAAATAACCAAAAAAGTACAGCTTTTGGAAGATGAGTCTTATGAAAGGAAAATGGAAGGTGTAAATGCTTGGTTTAAAAATGAAATTAACAGGTTTTACAGGCTTTTGGGATTAATGGCTATGGAAGAAAATAGAAATATAAATGAAGTAATCAAGGAGAGACTGGTGAGCGGTAAACCTACGTTAAGTATTGAAGAATTCGATGCGGTTATGAAATTAAATAATCAATTAAGGCATTAAAAATGCAACAAGTAACAGTTCCTCAATTTTTGGACGTTGAAGATAAGATTATGGGCCCGATAACCATCAGGCAGTTCATAGAATTGCTTATTGGTCTAGGCATAATATTTATTTTTTATAAAATTTTTGATTTCTCGCTTTTTGTTTTGTCGGGTCTTTTGGTTTTTGGCATAACTTGCCTTTTTGCTTTTGCTAAAATTAATGGACAAGTTTTCCATCTTTTTCTTTTAAACCTTATTGCTACGCTAAAAAACCCAAAGCTAAAGGTGTGGCGCAAAAAATTATCTATTAATGAAATAAAAGCTGCACTAAAAAATCCGACAGATCAGTATGTGCCCTTAAGAATAAAATCTAAAAAGTCAGTATCAGCCTCCAAACTATCAGAATTGTCTCTAATAGTGGATACGGGGGGCGTTTATATGGGAGAAGAATAAAAATATGGCAGATCCAAAAGCTAATCAGACTACACCGTCAACGCAAAGCAGGTTACATATCGCTGAAATAAGGAATGATACTGTTGTTTTAAAAGACGGCACTATGAGAGCGGTTTTACTTGTCTCTAGTATTAATTTTTCTTTAAAATCTGAAGATGAGCAAAACGCAATTATAGCAGGTTATGTCCAATTTTTAAACTTATTAGACAGCCCGCTTCAGATACTTATCCAATCCAGAAAATTAGACCTAGACGGCTATTTAAAAAATATTGCGGAGAAGGAGAAAAAGCAAACAAACGACCTGTTAAAGCTCCAAATTGCTGAGTATAAGCAGTATATTTCTGAATTGGTGGAGATGGGAAACATAATGACAAAAAAGTTTTTTATCGTTGTGCCGTATGATCCTGCAACTAGCAGATCAATGAGTTTTTGGAAAAGGTTGGGAGATGTCGCATCCCCTACAAGCCTAATCAAATTAAATCAGAAACAATTTTTAGAAAGAAAGAAAGGACTGTTTACATTGTTGGATAAAATATTAATGGGACTTTCAGGAATGGGACTAAGAGCTACCGTTTTAGATACGCAGTCGCTTATTGAATTGTTTTATACAACTTATAATCCCGTTACCTCAAGGAATGAGAAATTAGCTGACTTAAATAAATTAAATTTTGAAGGATTCTAATATGTTTACTCCAAATGACTTAAAAAAGCAGACAGAAACGCCCCCTGAATTGGGTGCGCAAGTTAAGTATGCTCCGGCACAAGTGAAGCAAATTGAAAAGGACCATATAGACACTGCCAAAGAAGTTTTGGAAGAAGAAAGGATATACAGACAAGGTGTTGTAAGTATCAGGGATCTAATTGCTCCTGCAGCTTTGGAGGTTACAGCTAACCATATTAGGTTGGGAGAGTTATATGTAAGAACTATTTTTGTGGTGCAGTACCCAAGGTACATCAGTGTGGGATGGTTCGCTCCTATTATTAATATGGATATTGTTGCGGATATGTCGTTTTATTTTTATCCGGTTAAAACTGCCGTTATTTTAAAACAGTTAAAAAAGAAAGTAGGAAATGTAGAATCTGGACTTATCAGTTCTGCGGAAAAAGGCGCGCCAAGAGATCCTTTGGCTGAGACGCAGTTACGTGATATGGAAAAATTAAGAGATGACTTGACACAGGGGATTGAACACTTTTTTCAGACAGGCCTTTATGTAACACTTTATGCAAAGTCACTTGAGGAATTAAATCAAATTTCCGAAGAAGTGGAAAATTTTTTCGGGTCGCATTTGGTTTATTCCAGAAGAGTCTTTTATCAAGCTGAGCAAGGCTTTAATTCAACTATGCCTCTAGCTTTTGATGAACTTGCTACGTTGGTGAATATGAACACATCACCTGCAGCCAGCTCTTTTCCTTTTGTGTCTTCTGATCTAACTTCAGATAATGGAATTTTATATGGAATTAACAGGCATAATAATAGCCTAATACTTTTTGATAGGTTTTCACTTCAAAATGCAAATGCAGTTGTATTTGCTACTTCCGGAGCTGGAAAATCTTATGCAGTTAAGCTTGAAGTTTTAAGAAGTTTAATGCTTGGAGTTGAAGTGATAATTATTGACCCGGAAAGGGAATACAAGCATTTATGCGATGCCGTTGGAGGGACTTACATTGATATTTCCTTAAATTCCGAAAGCAAAATAAATCCATTCGATTTGCCTCGCGCAGTGGGAGAAGATGCTCATCCGGAAGATATTATCAGAAGCGCCGTTATTACTGTAAAAGGACTTATAAGACTAATGATTGGCGATGTTACATATGAGGAAGATTCAATAATTGACAGAGCTCTTCTTGAAACATATGCTAAAAAAGATATAACAGCTACAGCGAATTTGACAAATATTGAACCGCCGATTCTCCAGGATTTGCAGGATATTTTAGAAGGAATGGAAGGCGCAGAGAATATAGCTTTAAGATTAAAAAAATACACTGAGGGAACTTTTTCAGGTCTTTTGAATAATCCTACAAACGTAGAAATGAGCAATCAGCTTGTTGTTTTTAGTGTCAGAGATTTGGAAGATGAACTTAAGCCTATTTCAATTTATACTATCGTAAACTATATTTGGAATGTGGTAAGAAGTCAGATGAAAAAAAGAATTTTGATAGTAGATGAGGCTTGGTGGCTGATGCAAAGAGAGGATAGCGCTAAATTTATTTATGCTATGGTTAAAAGGTGCAGAAAATACTACCTTGGAATTACTACAATAACTCAGGATGTAAATGATTTTTTAACATCACCATACGGGCAAGCAATTATTAACAACTCTTCAATGCAGTTGTTAATGAAGCAAACTCCCGCAGCTGTTAATTTGATTCAGAAAACTTTTATGTTGACTGAAGGTGAAAAATATTTGCTTCTTGAAAGCGGAGTCGGGGAAGGTATATTTTTTGCCGGAGCTAAACATGCTGCTATAAAAATAATTGCTTCATATTCAGAAGATCAATTAATTACATCGGATCCAAGGCAATTATTGGAATTGGAAGCTGCTAAAAAAGAATTCGAGGATGCTTTGGCAGCAGGAAACACTGATATTGCAAATTCATAAAAAATAATATGGAAAATAAGAAAAAAATATTTATTATTTCCCTCATTCTGGCAATAGTAATTCTTATAATTTTAATTTTAGTTATTTTGTTTTGGCCAAAGAAGCAGGTGGGACCGGTGGATAAAGGTACTGAAACGGGAATAGAATTCCAAAGTGAATTAAATCTCCCGGTATCAAGTCCAGAAAGAGTTAAGGAAGAAAGTTCATACCCTTTGGGGTTAAAACAATTAGCAATGTCTTTTACTGAAAGATATGGCAGTTATTCTTCTGATGCTGATTTTAAGAATTTGGACGATATAATGCCAATGGTAACAGAAAAAATGGCAAAGGAAATAGAGGGAAAAAAGGAAGGTACATTTGAAAATGTAAATACTGAGGCGCAAATGTTTCAAGGATTTACGACAAAGGCATTAAGTTTTTCATTGGATGAGACTTCCGATACTCAGGCATCTGTTACGGTTGGAACTCAAAGGCTTACTTATTTGGGTTCAGGAAAAGATGCCAATGTTTCCTATTGGAAAATTAAGCTAAAATTCATTAAAATTGGAGCTGAGTGGAAAATAGATGATGCACAGTGGTTACAGTAATTTTAACTTTACAAAAACAAAGGAAAAAATTATTGATTTAATCTTTCCCAAAAAATGTTTTGGTTGCGGTTTGTTAGGTAAATATTTGTGTGAAAATTGCAATAAAAAAATATTAATCAAAAGCGGATTCGAATGTCCTATTTGCAGAAAAAGTAATTTCGGTGGATTGGTTTGCGGAAATTGTTGTGGAGAATCCAATTTAAATTACCTTTTGATCTTGTCTGATTATGGCAATTTGGTTAAGGAAATAATTTCTTCAATTAAATATGATTTTATTGTTGAAAACGTCCAAATTTTTGATGCAATGATTGTAAAATATTTCAATAATCTGAATTATAAATATGATAATTCAATAATTGTTCCCGTTCCATTACATAGAAGAAGGAAACTTGAGAGAGGATTTAATCAAGCAGATCTGATAGCGGATAGAATAGTGAACTTAATAGGAGGAGTAAAAGAAGATAAATTGCTAAGAAGAATAATTTATAGCCGACCTCAGGCAAAATTAAAAGCGCAAGAAAGAAGAATTAATTTAAAAGATAATTTTGTTATTAATGATGAGGTTTTAAGCTTTATAAATAGAAATAGGAACATTTTATTAGTAGACGATGTTTACACAACAGGATCAACAATGCAGGAGTGCGCAAAAGTATTGAAATCTTCTGGATTTAATAATATCGGCGGATTTGTGATAGCCAGGGGAGGGGGTTGAAAAAAACATTTAATTATGTTAAAGTATAGTGGTTATTACAGTATGGAGAGATGGCTGAGTGGCTGAAAGCGACGGTTTGCTAAACCGTTGTACGTCTTTTTTGGCGTACCGAGGGTTCGAATCCCTCTCTCTCCGAAAAATGAATAAAATGGAGAGGTGCCAGAGTGGTTGAATGGACCGGTCTTGAAAACCGGAGTTCCTCAAAAGGGAACCGCGAGTTCGAATCTCGCCCTCTCCGAAAATAAATTTTATTAAATTAATAAAATTAAAATGGAAGGTGATGAAAAAGATAAAATTCCGAGTCAAATTAGGGAAGTGATTTTTAGTTGGGATTATAAAGAAATGTTTCGGTATGATAAAAATACTTCATGGTATGTTACTTCACTTATTATTTTGGGAGTGGCAATAGTTTGGTGTGTAATTGATAAAAATATCCCTTTTGCTTTATTTTTAATTTTATTTTATCTTGTAGTGTTGCTTTATAATAACCTAGAACCTCAAGATGTTAAATTCATAATAACAACAGACGGAATTAAAATTGGAAGTCGTTTTTATTATTTTAGGGATTTTGATCATTTCTTTGTGGTTTATGAAGAATTTGGAATTAAAAATTTGTATCTGCAATTTAAAAATCCGTTAAAAGGAAGATTAATTGTTCCTTTGGATGGACAAGATGCAGTAAATATTAGAAGGTATTTGCTTAAATTTCTCAAAGAAGATTTACAAAGAGAGGCTGAACCATTATCTGAGCGGTTAAGGCGCTGGCTAAAATTGTAGTTTTTTGATAAGGTGTAGGGAGCTAATTATGTGCTCGTAGCTTAGCTGGATAAAGCGTCGGCTTGCGGAGCCGGAGATCAGAGGTTCAAATCCTCTCGGGCACAAAAGATTTTATGTTAGATTTAAATAATAAAATAAAGGATTTATCAGGAGTTTCAAAGATTTTGGCTGGTAAATTAAAATTTTTACAAATTGAGACCGTTAAGGATCTCATTTTTTATTTTCCCTTCAGATATGAATCATATGAGAATACAAATATTTCTGACTTGAAGGCCGGCACTATGGTAAATATTTTTGGAACTGTAGAATTGATTAGCGCCAAAAAAACCAGATACAATAGAAAAAATATTGTGGAGGCACTGGTCAGTGATAATACTGGATCTGTTAAAATACTTTGGTTTAACCAACCTTGGCTTACAAAAAATATTAAAGCAGGGCAGGAATTGTTTTTTTCCGGTAAAATAATCGGTGATAATTCAGACTGCTATTTAAGCTGTCCAAACTATTCTTTTTCTAAAAATTTTGAAAACGGATTATTGCCAATTTACTCGCTAACATCAGGTTTGAACCAGAAACATATACGTTCACTTGTAAAAGAAGTAATTAAAAGTTTTGAAATTACTGATCATCTTTCAACTAAAATTATTCAAGAAGAAGGTTTTTTAAATTTAAAAGAGGCGATAGTGAATATTCATTATCCGGTTTCGGAGGAGAAGTTAAAAAAGGCTAAGGAAAGAATTTCTTTTGATGAGATATACTTAATGCAATTTGCTTCTGAATTGATAAAAAACGAATTATCAAATAAAAAAGCTTCGCCAATAACTTTTGATGAAAAAAAATCCAAAGATTTTATTTCCAGTCTTGGTTTTAATCTTACAATAGATCAAAAAAAAGCTACTTGGGAAATAATAAAAGATTTAGGCAAAGAAATCCCAATGAATAGAATGTTGGAAGGCGATGTTGGTTCGGGTAAGACTATTGTTGCATTTATTGCTGTTTTAAACGCATATTTATCATCACTTCAAACAGTATTAATGGTACCTACTGAAGTTCTTGCCAAACAGCACTATGAGAGTGCAAGAAAAATTTTTAAAAAAGAAAAAATTAATATTGCCATACTGGCCAGGTCCTTTAAATCTATCAACGGAAAAGATGTTAAGGAGAATGATTTAATCGAGTTAATAAAAAAAGGTAAAGTTAATTTTATAATCGGCACCCATGCTGTTATACAAGAAAAAATTCAATTTTTAAATTTAGGATTGGTTATTGTTGATGAACAGCATCGTTTTGGAGTCGAACAAAGGAAGTTATTGAAGGAAAAAAATTTAAACCGAAAAACACCGCACTTTCTTTCAATGACCGCAACTCCGATTCCTCGATCTCTTGCTTTGATTTGTTACGGCGATCTCGACTTATCCATTATTAAACAGATGCCCAGTGGCAGAAGGCAGATAATAACAAAAGTTGTCCCTTCTGAAAAAAGGCGCTTAGCTTATGAATTCATTAAAAAGCAAATTGTAAACGGAAGGCAGGTTTTTATTATTTGTCCCTTAGTTGATCCATCGGATTTTCTTGGAGTTAAATCAGTAAAAGAAGAGTATGAAAAATTAGATAAAACAATCTTTCCCGAATTATTAGTTGGCCTTTTGCATGGAAAAATGAAGGCTGAAGAAAAAGAAAAAATAATGAGAGAATTTATTGAAAATAAAATAAAGATTTTAGTATCTACATCAGTGATAGAGGTAGGAATAGATGTACCTAATGCTAACGTTATGATGATAGAAGGATCAGAGAGGTTTGGGCTTGCTCAATTACATCAGTTTAGGGGGAGAGTCGGAAGGGGAATGCATCAATCTTATTGCTTTTTATTTAGTGATAAAAATGATGAACAAGTCATAAGAAGGTTAAATTATATGGCTTCTTGTAATGATGGTTTTAAATTGGCTAATTATGATTTGGAGACCAGAGGTGGCGGTTCAATTTATTCAACAAAACAATCTGGTTTTGTCGATTTTAAAATTGCAGATATAAATGATATTGATTTGATAAAAAAAGCCAAGCATTGGGCAGCTTGGAGTATGGCTAACGAAGATAAGGAATCAATTAATCAGATAAAGGAAAAAATTTCAGATTTCGGATATGTAACACATAGGGAATAATCAACTTTTTGTAATGTAGTTTATCGCTTCTTTAATATCCTTGGCTTTTAAAAGAAAGTTCTCGTCTGTTTTTATGGGAGAAAGAATAATTTTATTAAAATTTAAATTTTTTGCTTCTTTAATTCTTCTTTCCATTTGAGTAACATTTCTTATTTCGCCGGATAACCCTATTTCTCCTATTATCAGGCTTTTATGATTTATATTTATTTCGATAAATGCAGAAATTATGGCTAAAGCTACTGCTAAATCTATTGCAGTATCTTTAACTTTTATACCTCCAGCAATATTTAAATAAATATCTTGATTGCTTAAATTTATTTTTGCAATTTTGGAAATAACAGCTATGATCATCTGCATTCTATTCAGATCATAACCGGTTGATTTTCTTTGTGGGTATCCGAATATAGTTTTAGAAACAAGAGCTTGAATTTCAACTAGAAAAGGCCTGCTTCCTTCCATAATTATTGACATTGCCTTGCCTGGATGTTCGGATCCGTTTTCTTCCACAAATATTTGCGTCGGATTTTTAATTTCTATGAGTCCGGATTGTGTCATTTCAAAAATTCCTATTTCACCTGTTGAGCCGAAACGGTTTTTAGTTCCTCGTAATATTTTATAAAAATTTTGGCTGTCATTCTCGAGGTATAATACAGTATCTACCAAGTGTTCTAATGTTTTTGGTCCGGCAACTATTCCTTCTTTGGTGACATGTCCAACTATTATAACTGGAATGTTTTTAGTTTTTGCAAATTGAATCAGTTTGCCCGAACAGTTTGTTATTTGTATAAGGCTTCCGGCTCCGCTTGGCACATCCGCATCCGTTAATGTTTGAATTGAATCGATTATTAGCAGTTCAGGATTTATTGAGAGTGCAGTTGATATAATCCTATTAACATCAGTCTGTGGTAAAAAGTTTAACTCATTCGGCTTAAGTTTTAAGCGATCAAATCTAATTTTAATTTGATTTGCCGATTCTTCTCCGGAAGCATATAACGTTTTTTTAATGCCCTGTGCTATTTGCAATGCTAAAGTTGATTTTCCTATTCCAGGATCGCCTCCGATTAGTATTACCGCTCCTTTTACAATACCTCCGCCTAAAACTCTGTCTAATTCATCAATATTTGTTTTAATTCTATCTTGGTTTAAAACCTTAAGTTCAGAAAGAAGTATGGGAATATCTTGTTTCCCGTTTGCTTGGTGATTATTATCGGTTTCTTCAATGATTGTACTCCATTTTCCACATTCCAAACAACGCCCTTGCCATTTAGGATACTGGGCGCCGCAATTTGAGCAAATAAATGTATTAGATTTGATCATTTCTAAGGTCTTAGGTCAATATGCCAGCAATTATTACCTGGCTCATCAATTATTCTTCCGCTGGCGCCATTAGGAAAAGTGACTCTGTAAATGGGATTGCCCTGCTTGTCTCTAGTATACGGTTCCACTCCATTTATTATGCCATTCATGCAATTATCCATTGCTGTAGTTCTTGGATAGTCAATTGCTATTCTGCTATAATGCGCAGAAGCGCGATTTGCCGGTCGGTATGTAGAGTTGGCAGTTACGGGACCGCATGTTTCAACTATTGATCTATGTAAGGCTTGAGCTTCTGGTGTTAATTCATCGATAGATGCGCTATTGCCCGCACTCCCTGCTCTTCCTGTGCCTTCACCTTCTTCACTGCTTTCTTCGCCTAAACCGCTTTCAGTATACAACGGATCAAGCGCTGGCATTTTTATAACTACCAGAGTTGGGTTTATTAAGTATAAAATTGTGTAAGCAAGCAATGCTAAAACAAGTCCAGAAATAGCAGAAACCATCATTTCTTTAGCCTGTCCTGTTTCTGAAGAATTCCCTCTTGATATCATCCATCTTACTCCTGCGAATATTATCACTACAGCCGCTAAAATTCCAACAATGCCTAATAAAAATCCGTACCATGCTTTTACGTATTTTCCTAAAATATCATTGCTTCCTTGACTAACATTAAATTCTTTAATTCCTCCTATGGGAGTGTTTAGCTCATAACTTTGAGTTACAACAGGATCAGCGGCATAGGCTAACGGAGTAGAAAACAAAATAGAGAAGAAAAAAGATAAAATTATTAAAAAAAATATAAATTTTTTATTCATTTGCTAGTTATTATTATAATAACTCATAACTTTAGGAACATAATCTTGCGTTTGAGTTAAGCATCCTGGATTTGTGCAACATTGATAGGCTTGAACTCCTGGGCAGTCTCTACTTGCAGCAACAGCACCGCTGCCGCCGTTATAATATGCTGCAATTTGGGGTGGTGTATATCCTTTTGCCCGCCCTTCTGTTATTAATGCTGCAGCTCCTCTGATGCTGGTTTCAGGATCTCTAAGCTGTTCAGGTGTATAGTTGAGTCTGGCACCAGTGGAAGGCATTATTTGCATTAAGCCTATGGCTCCTGCACTACTACTTCTGGTATTGGGATTACATCCGCTTTCCGCCATACATATTGCTCTAAGCATTGCTCTCATATTATTATCAGTGCCAGCCACTCTTGTAATTATGGCTTCAATGTCTGCTGGTATTGTGGGAGCTTTTGGAGGAACATTTCCAAAATCTAACACACCGGTTGTGGAATTTCTACAAGATTGGGAAGTTTGTGGGCAGTCAGCTCTTTCTCTTGCGCCTTCTCTTAATGCTCCTGCACTTCCTTCCGTTGCTTCACTATACAACGGATCAAGCGCTGGCATTTTTATAACTACCAGAGTTGGGTTTATTAAGTATAAAATTGTGTAAGCAAGCAATGCTAAAACAAGTCCAGAAATAGCAGAAACCATCATTTCTTTAGCCTGTCCTGTTTCTGAAGAATTCCCTCTTGATATCATCCATCTTACTCCTGCGAATATTATCACTACAGCCGCTAAAATTCCAACAATGCCTAATAAAAATCCGTACCATGCTTTTACGTATTTTCCTAAAATATCATTGCTTCCTTGACTAACATTAAATTCTTTAATTCCTCCTATGGGAGTGTTTAGCTCATAACTTTGAGTTACAACAGGATCAGCGGCATAGGCTAACGGAGTAGAAAACAAAATAGAGAAGAAAAAAGATAAAATTATTAAAAAAAATATAAATTTTTTATTCATTTGCTAGTTATTTATTTCATTTTGAATGATTTTAACCAATTCTTCTTCTGTTGAAAAGCCTGCTATTTCGATTTTATTGATGTAAAGATGAGGAGTTCCTAAAATTGATAAGGCATCCGCTTCTTTAGAATCATATTCGATAAATTTATCAGCACTTTTATTTTGAATACACAAATTAAAGTCTTCCAGATTCAAATTCAATGATTGAGCTAAAGAAATTATAGTTGCATCTGAAAAATCTTTTTGCTTCCATAACATGTCGGAATATTCCCAAAATTTTCCTTGAGCTTGCGCGCACCTTGCTGCAAGATGGGCCGGATAAGAATAATCTGTAGGAGAATCTTTAAAAACAACTTTGATTTTTTCAGGAAATTTTTTTAGTAGGGAACTGATTATCGGTTGCATTTGTGCGCTATAATTACAACCAAAATCCGCAAATTCGTAAATAACTACACTAGCATTTGGATTGCCTTTTATTGGTGCTGTTTCAGGCAATGTTGGATAGTAATTGTCTTCTGTATAACTGACAAATCCCGAGGATATTTTTGAATAATCTTCTTCTAACTCTGCTTCATACGTAGGTGTCTGATTAAAGACTAAGAAATAGTAAATGATGAGTAAAAAAAAACTTAAAGCAATAATTGCTCCTAAACAGATAAATATAAAACGAACATAATTCTTTTTTATTATATTTTTCATTTTAATTTTCTATTCTGTAAATTTCTCCCGTAAAGGCATCAGTAAAAAGTAGGTCATTTCCATTATTTAAAGGAAAAATTTTATTGATTGTGTGGTTAGAGTTGGTAATTAGTTGTTTGTTTCCAGTTTGAAGATCTATTTTGTATATGTTATCGGAAATACCCAAAGTTAAGGACGGTTCTAAAGCAGAACCGGTAGGCATTTGCTGTGGTACTGCGCAATATAAAGTGGTATTGCCTGAAAACGAACATTTATCAATCCATGTATTTATGCCTAAAACGTTTCTTCCAACGCCTATATTTTCAGGACCGGCTCCGGAAATCCATAGCTGAGGTATATAATCTGATGTATCGTAAGTGCTATAAACCATTGCGGTTCCATCAGGTGTCCATACTCCTTCAAAACCGCGTCCCTGAACAAGCATTGATTTAAAGTTTTCATTGTTTTGTCCGATAAAATAAATTTCTGACCTATCCATCCCATTGCTTTCTATGAAATTCGCAACCATTGAGTTGTTTGGTGACCAGTTTACTGAGAATTTATTTTCAACACCCCCGATTGACTCAAGGATTTTCAGATTCGATCCGTTTGTATCTCCTATCGCCAAGAATCTGTTTTCAGGATCAATGCCAAAGCTTTTGAAAGCAATTTGCTGGTCGCTTGGAGAAAAGGTGAAATCCGACCAATGCTTTTGAAGGGTTATTTGTTTGTCTTGCTTAAAATCATAAATTATATTTGATCCATCTGGATACTGTAGTATTGCTTTATTCTTGCCATTTGACCAAACAATATTGGAAACATTATGGAAAACTTTATCGCTTAATAAAGAGATAGACCCATCAGGAAGTATTTTGTAAAATTTACCGTCTGAATAGTTATAATAAACTAGACCGTTATCTGAAGGTGATGAAAAATAAGCAGGAAAATCGGTGAGTTTTTTTAACTTAGAATTTTCAGCATTCTCTGTTGGAAGTATTTGTCCCTCTGACTGGTTATTTCCTTGAGTTCCGGTTTCATTAGAGCCTCCGGAGGATGATCCGTCAGTTCCCGCGGGTCCGGCCGGGGATAGTGTCCCGCTGGTAGTCTTTTGCCTCTCATCAGCTCCACCATTAAAGGTACTGGTTATTGGTTTATAAAAAAGAAAATAAATTAAAAAAATAAGAGCTACCGTCGCTGCAATGACTAAAATTATTAAGGCCAATTTTTTATAATCTATGTTCATATTTATTGAATAACTGTTTCAACTGCTCCGCCCAAATCCCCAAATAAGACTTGAAATCCAGCGAAAGCCGCTTTCCACGGGTGATTAGTAATAAACAGTGTGAGAATAATAATAAGAATTAAAATTAGCAGTGTAACTATAATATATAATAACAATGGTAATATTGCCATTATTATCCACATCATCACTCTTTTTTTAACTTGCTTTTTTAACATTTCATTCATTCCCGAACCACCCATATTACCGCCAAAATTTTTGTAGGATTTATCTGTTTCATCTTGCTCTTCTTTATCTTCTGAATTTTTATTTTCTTCTTCTTTTTCTTCAGAATTCATCTCTTCGGACTTTTCTGGTCCATTTTCTTGTGAAGCAAGATCTTTTTGCTGATCTTCTCTTATTTTGCTTGCTTGATTAATTTTGAATTCAGGAGTATTTTCAACCTCACTTTCTGGAGAATTATCAGCTGGTTCTTCTCCGTCTTCATCAAGTTCTTCTTCATCTGTATCTTCACTATCTTTTTCTTTATTTTTTTTACTTTCGTATTCAAGGCTTCTGTCATCTTCGTTAGGGGAATAGATTGCTTTTCCTTGAGTGTTTTTATTTCTTTTTTTCTTGGGATTATTTAGACTGTTTTCCGAGGAAGATTCGCCCATTATTGAACCGATAGATTTATTTACGTTTTTATTTTTAGCTCCTTCGGATCTCGCCGCTTCCTGGTCTCTTTTAATTGCATCTGCTACAGACAAGACCACCTCTTCATTACTGGGTGATACTAATTGATTCGGCATTGAGGCAAATTTAAAAATTAGGAAAAGCAAATCCCTTCAAAAATCACCTTCCAATGGGATATTAGCTTAAATCTATTATACCATTTTTTATGCTAAGGTGTATATTTCCTCCGTCTCCAATTTTACCTTCAAGGATTTTATGGGAAAGGGGAGTCTCAATCAAATCTCTAATATTTTTCTTTATTGCCCTTACTCCTTTTTCTTGCGTATCTTCATTAGCTAAAAATTGCGCAACTTCAGGGTCAAATTTCAGATGTATATCTTTGGCTAAAAGGGATTTGCCCAGTTTTTCAAGTTCAAGAGCGGCTATTTTTGTTAAGGATTTTAAAGAAAGTGGAGCAAAGAAAATTACTTGATCCAACCTGTTTAAAAATTCCATCTTAAAATGGTTTTTAACATCGCTCATTATTTTGTCTTCAGCCCATTTTAGATTACTATCTTGGCCCGTTCCAAATCCCAGCTTTGATGTTTTTTTGAAAATGTTCGTGCCGATATTGGAAGTCATTATTATGATTGTATTTTTAAAATTTATTTTTGATCCTGCCGCGTCAGTTAAATATCCGTCGTCAAGAACTTGAAGAAGTAAGTCAAAAACTTCAGGATTTGCTTTTTCAACTTCATCAAAAAGCACAATAGAATATGGCTTATGTTTTACTTTTTCAGTTAATTGTCCGCTTTCTTTATATCCCACATAACCGGCAGGTGCGCCAATAAGTTTTGAGACGTTAAACTTTTCACTATACTCAGACATATCAATTCTTATAAGAGCTTTTTCATCATTAAAAAGCAGTTTAGAAAGAACTTTTGCCGTATAGGTTTTTCCCACTCCGCTTGGTCCAACAAGCATAAAAGAGGCTAATGGCCTGTTTTCATTGCTAAGCCCAGCTTTGGATCTTTTGATAAAGTTTGAAACTGTTTCTAAAGCGTTATCTTGCCCGATTATTTCCCTCTTTAAATTTTTCGCTAAAGAGAGTATTCGAATTTTTTCTTCTGAAAGAAGTTCGGTGTGGGGGATGCCTGTAATTTTTGAAACAATTTTAGCAATATCTCCTGCACTGATTTCACCAATAATTCCACCTTTTTGAGAGGCAATTTTTGATTTTAGTTCTTTAAGTTCAATGGCAATTTTATCAATTTCATCTTTTTTCATTATTGCTTCATCAAACTTTTCTTGAATTATGGCATTATTTTTTTCTTTCTCTTTTTGAGAAATTTCCGATTCTAATTTACGTGCTTTTTTTTGCGCCGGAGAAGTCTTAGCTAAAACTTTTATTGAGGCTGAAGCTTCATCAATTAGATCAATTGCTTTGTCAGGGAGGAATTTTTCAGGAAGATATTTCTGACTGAGTTCAACTGCGGCTGAAATTGCATCATCTTTGATCACAACTCCATGAAACCCTTCAAAAAAAGGCCTAATTCCAGCTAGTATCTTTTTGGCTTCTTCGGATGAAGGTTCTTCGATTCTGATCGGTTGAAAACGTCGCTCCAAGGCAGGATCATTTTCAATACTTTTTCTGTAATCTTGATAAGTAGTTGCACCAATGCATCTGATCTCTCCTCGCGCAAGGGCGGGCTTTAAAATATTAGCCGCATCCATTGATCCGGCAGCTGAACCCGCACCTACTATATTATGTATTTCATCAATAAAAAGTATTACATTTGTTTTTTGGCGGACTTCATCAATTATCTGTTTTATTCTGTTTTCAAACTCACCTCTATAAATAGTTCCAGCCACCAGTGATGCCATATCAAGAGCATAAATTTTTTTGTTCTGCAAAATGTCTGGCACATCTCCGTTGACTATTTTTTTCGCTAACCCTTCGACTATTGCTGTTTTTCCAACACCTGCTTCCCCGAGAATAAGAGGATTATTTTTAGTTCTTCTCGATAATATTTGAATAATTCTTAAAATTTCGTTTTCTCTGCCAATGACAGGATCTATTTTCTTTTGGAAAGTGGAGGAAGTAAGATTAATTCCAAATACTTCAAGCATACTGTTAGCAGGAGTTTCACCCTCGGTTCCGTCTTCTGATGATTGAGGATTTTTTTGATAAAATGATTTAAACATTTCTGTAAGATCTGGCATTTTAGAATCGCTTTTTAGCGCTCCCGAAACTTGTTGAACAAGAATATTTTCAGGGATATTAAGTTTGGATAAAATTTCTTTGATCTTTGGATCATTTGATTCCATAATGGCGGCAAGAAGATGTTCTGTTCCTACAAATTTATGCTTGTTTAAAAAAGCAATTTTGATAGACTTTTGGATAATTTCTCTTGCTTTTGCAGAAAAAATCATCCCTTCCTTCTTTGTTTTGCCTGAAGGTTCTTTAGCTTGTTCTTTTGAAACAGAAGAGATAACTTTTTTTGCTGTTTCAATGCTTATTTTTAAGGTAGTAAAAAGTTCTGCGCCAACGCTCCCTTTTTGGGATATAAGCCCAAAGAATAGGTGATGGCTATCAATGGCATTATCGTTTAATTCCCAGGCGAAATCAGCGCTTGTTTTTAAAGTGCCTTTAAAATGGTTTGAAAATTTTGAGTTGAATATATCTTTCATAAATGCTTAAAAATAAAAGTAAAAGTTACAAAATTATTATAACTTTTTAACTTAAAAATCTTATGAATTGTTAGCCATCTTTCTTAGTTTATCTATCCTGTCTTCAATTGGTGGATGGGTAGAAAACATTTTAGAAAAGAATTTCCCTTTATTTTTGAATGGATTGGAAATGTATAGGTGGGCTGTCGCAGCGTTAGGATTGGACATAATTTGCGAATCAGCATTAATTTTTTCGAGTGCTTTTGCTAATCCTTCCGGATATCGGGTTAGTAAGGCTCCAGAAGCATCTGCTAAATACTCACGTTTTCTTGATACTGCAAGCTTGATTAGTTGGGCTATTAAAGGAGAAAGAATTATTAATATTATTCCTGCGATAGTTAGAATCGATGAAAGTCCTCCTCCTCGATCGTTGCTTCTTCTTGATCCAAAAAAACTTACCCTAAAAAACCAATTGGCCAATAAAGAAACAGTACCTACTAATACTATAACAATCATCATTAATCTGATGTCGTAATTTTTAACATGAGATAGTTCGTGAGCAATAACTCCTTCAAGTTCTTCATTTTCCAGTCTTGATATTGATCCTGTTGTAAGTGCAATGGATGAATGTTTTGGATCTCTGCCAGTGGCAAAGGCATTAATGGCAGGAGAATCTATAATATAAACCTTTGGCATAGGCATTCCGTTTGCGATACAAAGATTTTCAACCATGCGATATACGTATGGATTTTGTTCCTTGGAAATTTCTTTTGCTCCGGAAGTGGCAAGAGCGATTTTGTCTCCGCTATAATAACCTAAAAGAGCGGTTAACAACGAAAAGGCAATGGCAAAAACAAATATTCCGTTG
Source organism: uncultured Gammaproteobacteria bacterium (assembly GCA_964350585.1). Classification (GTDB taxonomy): domain Bacteria; phylum Patescibacteriota; class Patescibacteriia; order 2-01-FULL-39-33; family 2-01-FULL-39-33; genus JBAYJM01. The sequence continues at coordinate 3,090 of CAYGKC010000003.1, read as the reverse complement.
CCATAATCTGTTACGAAGCCTATAAGGTAGCCAAGAGCTGAGATAAATAAAATAAAAATTATTATTAATACCCAAGTTCGTTTTTTATTTGCAGAAATTTGATTATACATTCTTATAAGTTAGAATTTAACTTCAACATTTTGTTTTTCATTTTCCTCAGCTTGAAAAAAATCAAACTTTTTGAATTTAAGGATGTTGTTTACTGCGTTATTGGGAAAAACTGTAATTGCAATATTGAAGTCCCTTACATTGCCATTGTAAAATCTTCTCGCAGCTTGAATTTTATTTTCAGTGTCTGAAAGTTCATCCTGCAAGCGAAGGAAATTCTGGTTTGCTTTTAAATCAGGATAGTTTTCTGCAAGGGCAAATATTGATTTAAGTGTTGAAGATAGCATATTTTCAGCTTGTCCTTTATCTTCGGGAGAACCGGCTGACATTGCAGAGTTCCTTGCTTTTATTACACTGTCTAGTGTTTCTCTTTCGTGGGCAGCGTATCCTTTTACCGTTTCGATTAAATTAGGTATTAAATCATACCTTCTTTTTAATTGCACATCAATATCTGACCAAGCTTCATCTGTTCTGTGTTTTAGTGTGACCAGTCTGTTATAGATAGCTATTATCCAAATAGCAATGATGACTATTACAGCCACAATTATCCATGATATCCACATAGAATTTATTTATTATTTTGTTAGTTTATATTATTTATGTTATAATAGTTAATATAATTTTGTTAATTTTCTTATTTAATTGTATAATAAAGAGAGTTATAAGTCAATTTTTCAGCTTGTTTTAAGCTAAATTATATACACAATTAAAAAGGTGACGAATTTTATGAAAAAAAAGCAAACATTTTTGGTGATAATTTTGCCTGTTTTTTTCTGCTTATTATTTTCAGTGGGTAATGTGGCAAAAGCTTGGGATGAGCCCGACTCCAATCCTCCTACTCAAAAAGTTTCTAGACCTCTTGATGTCGGCTCAACCGCTCAAACAAAAAGCGGAGGTTTGATTATTACCGGGGGGGTGACTTCAACCAAGTTTTGTTTTCCCGACTCCGGATGCATTGAAAATTGGAACGGAGCCTCCGGAGGTTATTGGGTGTCTTCTACAAATGGCATTTATTATTCTGGAAATGTGGGAATTGGAACTCCTACTGTCTTAAATAGTATCCGTTTGAGTGTTGCAGGAACTGTTAGAGCGTTAAGCACTAGTAGTGTCGCAGTTATTGGGACTGATTCACTAACTGCGCTACCATCAAATAAGGTCGGACTTTGGGGGCATAACGAACTTAGTAATTTGGGTTATGGAGTTTATGGTACTGCAAAAACCGGAGTAGGTGGATATTTTTCAAGCGCCTCAGGCTACGGTTTGGTTGTAGCTTCCGGAAAAGTGGGAATAGGAACTAGCACTCCGGATTTGAATTTAAACATTTATAATTTAACAAACGGCCCAATTATTTCACTTGAAGGTCCGATTACTAATAATTATAGAGGTATAAAAATAGCTGATACATCAAATAAAGAAAAGTGGTTTTACGGAGCAAGAGAAAGTGATTTTGTTTTAAGGTCAAACAATAATTCAGATAATATTATCGTAAAAAACAGTGGCAGTGTAATAGTGGGCAGTAGCAGTAACCCCTTGGGTTTTAGTTTTACCAATAATCCAAGTAATATAATAGACTTTACTCTCTATAGACAAAGTGTTGCTAATAATATTGCCGTTCATATGGCGCTACTGAATCCAAGTGCTGTCACTCAAGCTGGCAACGGTTCAGTATTTATTCTTGCTGAGGGCTCTGACAATTACTGGGCAATAGCAAAAAGGACAAGCGGGGGAGATAGCGATAATTCCAAAACCACTGCCAACTATTTTCAGATCGGGTATAGAGGCGTTACCAGTGATCAATTTTTTCCTTTTTTTCAAATTACTCCAACGGGAAATGTTGGTATAGCATCCTCAACTCCTTCAAAAAAATTAACTGTTGGTGGTGATATTCTTGCAAGCGGCTCCATATGCGGGAAAGATGGCTGTGTTGGATCGGGAGGGGGAGGCGCAAGTTTATGGTCAACAACTACAAATAACGGCATCTATTATAATAAAGGCAATGTCTCAATTGGTACCAGTACAGTTACCGATTTATTAACTTTAGTAGGAGCAAGTACATTTGGTAGAGTTACTTTAAGAAATACAAACAGTGGAGGTTACACTGCTTATCGTCAAGATGTGGGAACAGATAATAATAATTTTTTAATTTTAAGGCTAAATGGCCCCAGTGTGGGTGTTGAACCGCAAAAAGCATTTTTATCCACTAATAATAGTTTGGGTTTTAAGGTTAATAGCTCTTTTGACAGATTAACAGTTTCATCTTTGGGTAATATTGGTATTGGAACTTCAACGCCGAGTAAAATACTTCATATATATAATACAAGCAGTAATCCTGAAATAGCAATACAAGGACAATTGGGTAACAATAACCATTGGGGAATTTATACTAGAACTGATGTGCCAAGCACTGATATTAAATATAATAGTTTAAATTTCTGGGCGAGTGGAAACGACAGATTAACAATTTTAAAAAGTGGTAGAGTTGGTATAGGCACAACAAGCCCTTCTTCATTATTACAAATGAATCCCAAAAGCTCAGTTGGTTTAAAAATAGTTTCAGATGCAATAAATAGTCCTTTAATTATAAGAAACAGTACAGATGCTAGTGATCTGTTTCGAGTTTACCAAACGGGCGTTGTATCTATTTCTAGTGGAAAATTTAGCATCAACGGTTCTGGAAATATTACTAAAATTAATAGTGTAAGTAGTTCCTGGCCAAGTTCTCAAGGAGCCGCAAATTCTTATTTAAAAAATAATGGAAACGGCTTCCTTTCCTGGTCTTCAATTCCCGCAGGAGTTAGCGGAACAGGAACTGTAAACTATTTAACTAAGTGGATAACCAATTCTACAGTAGGAGCATCAACGATTTTTGACACTGGAAGCAAGGTTGGAATCGGTACCACTACTCCCAATTCTTTATTGGAGATTAAACCACCTTCTAACGTTGAAGGATTAAGAATAAATTCTTCAAATTTCAGTCCTTTT
>CAYGKC010000002.1:68401-71134 GCA_964350585.1 uncultured Gammaproteobacteria bacterium | reverse complement strand
GTATTTATCATCAAAACTATTTATTATTTCGAAACATCAATTTTATCAAATAATACAAAAGAAATTTAACTTTTCTTTTTAGTCCATCGCGTACTGCTTTTATAATCGCATAACCAATGAACTCTCTTCTTGATTTTGGAACCCTATTCTTTTGTTTGATAAATTCATCTTTGAATTCAGATACATGCCAAATTTCCAATTGTTCAAAAAATTCTATGCCATGTTTTTGGAATAATTTAAAAACAGCTTGAAAGTGCCATGGCATATTTGTGCTATCATTAGGCATAGTCAAACCCTTAAACCATTCTTTAGGAATTTCTTCTACTATTGCCTTTGGGTCATCTAAGGTCATTGAATATGAAGCATTAACCTTCACAGCATTTTTTGTTCCATCTATTAATTCCCAACATCTATATAATGATTGTTTAATTTGGAATATACTCCAATTAGCAAATTGAAAATGCAAAACTGCACCCTCCTTAACTGGTACGATAATTCTTTTTGATAAGTTATTTTTACCAGGTGTTCTACGAACAGTATGCATAAAACCATAACTATCATAATTAGATATTCCATCATCACAAAAAATAAAATCTTTAAAATTATTACTCCAAACGCTATTATCATTTCTATAATAATAATTACTTTTCCATAGCGCTAAAAATTGCAAATATAAAATTTGCCCTGGATTCATTTGGTTCAGATATTTTTTTGAATTTTCAACAAAAGGAAAGGTAAAAGCTTCATCAGCATCTAAAGAAATAAAGTGAGTCCCTCCATTTTCTCTTCCTAATTTCAATAAATTATTTCGAATAGATTCCTCAGCCCACCCTAGATCAACAATAGAAGAATTAGGGATTACTAAACCCCCTGCTGCCTCAACAATAGCCCTAGAATTATCAGTCGATCCGTCGTCAATAGCAATAATCTGATCAGCTATTTGAGTCATTGACGATAAATAAGTTGGAAGAATTAGCTCTTCATTTTTAAAAGGCAATAAGGCAATAACTTTCATATTTTAATGAGTATTATTTAATTGCGTTTTTTTCAATACAAAAAAACCATTTCCATACTCATATTCTTTTGTCCAATTATCTTTCACCCCCCTTACGTTGAAAAAATGCTCAACAATACCCCATCCATTATTTTTAAATTTGCTAATCCACCACTCAACTGGCATTTTTTGTATATGAGTTTTATCCAATTCATAGGCAGGAACTATATAGTTACGATTGTTATTACCCAAAGGAACGACATGAAACATCTTATCAGTTATTTCCAAAGAATCCTTCAAAAAATTGTCTATATCTATTTCTTCCATATGTTCTAAAACATCCTTAGTTATAATCCAATCAAATTTTTTTTCACTGTATATCTTCTCTAAATTATTTTCTAAAATACTGCAATATTCCTTAATTTCCTGATCAGCGTTATTAATCGCATATTCAGAAATATCGCATCCATAGGCATCTACGTCAAGTATTCTTAACGCTTTGACTAAATAACCTTTAGCACAGCCGAAATCTAATATTTTTTCATTACTTTTTAAGTTTAAAAATTGTATTAAAGAATGGGCCATTTTAATAGTTAATTCCGGCATCCAACGGTAATTTAAGTAACACGATTTACCAGTTGTTATTCCATTTTCAAAATAGTCCATGTCAAATTCGCTTTTCATAATATTAAATAAAATTTATATGTTTCAAATGCTCTTCGCAATGAAAGGTAATGTTTTTTTTACTAATAATTTTTTTCAAAACTTCATTTTGGTTGTAAAATACACAATTAGGACATCTTTTAGTATCTAAAAGGGAGCCATTGATTGGTTTTGAATAAAAGTTATCTACTTTATCCCATTTACATAAAGCATAATCTCTATGAAATTTCCTTTCCTCCAATGGAGAATTTAGAACAAGAGAATCGCAGGGATAAATATATCCATCAGTATACAATACGGGATGCACTCTTCCTAGATGACATTCTGATGGCGTCTGATGAATTTTATACTGATGAAAAAATGGTTCACCTAGCCTTTGAGCAACTTTTCTTATTAACTTATGAGCTTCCTCTAATTTTTCTGAATCTAAATTGCAATCTGGAAGTAATCTTACATAACTAACACTATTAAAATTTGAAATTAAATTTACTTTGTTTTTTATTTTTTGAAGAAGTTCTTCTGAGGTAAGTGGATTCCAAATATAACTAAAACCTAGTGTAGTTTTATCTTTTAATTTGGGAATTTCTATATCATCAACATAATCAAGAGAGTTAATTGAAATTCTTATCCAAGTTATTTCATGTAAATATATGCTTTTAATATTCTTCAGCATTAAACCGTTAGTAATTAATCCAATTTCCAACTCTTCAGAAAGCAAATATTCAAGTAAATTATTAATATTGGGATATATTGTAGGTTCTCCTCCACCACTTAAGATTACAGCCTTAAGACCCATTGATTTAAAAAAAGATACAGTGTGCTTTATTTGTTCCATCGTAAGATCAGGGAAAAGTTTACCCTCTTCACCCCTTTGAGCAACTGAACAAAATACACAATTTAAGTTACACTTTTCTGTGGGCATTATATGCATTACAATAGGATGATTTTTGGATTTATATAAATCATTAATTGCTTCTTTATGATAAAGAATTTTTTCTCCCGTTGAGGTAAAAGATTTTTCCTTTTTACTGTTTTCTATTTCAAAATTTGACATAATTTTTTAGTATTTGTATTAC
>CAYGKC010000002.1:38941-68391 GCA_964350585.1 uncultured Gammaproteobacteria bacterium | reverse complement strand
TTTTAAATATTTTTTTTCAACTTTAATTTTCGCTGGTGCAAAATCCATATCAAAATTTTCCAGTAGTGAATATTCATAGAATATGGGCGTTTCCATTCCCTTTTTTAAACTTGCTTTCAAAATTTCATTATTCCATTCACAGCTTATGTCAAATAATCCATTTTCTCCATGAATGTGATTAAAATGCCATTTTTCCCCCATAAACTTATAATTAACGTCGGCATATTTGTTAATTATTTCACTTGAAGAAATTTGGCTATATGAGGCATCCAAATCCTGAGGTACTACTAGATTTTCTATTCCCGAACATCTTAAACTTACAGGCTTTATTCCGGTTTGAGCCATTCTTAATAAATAGTCACCATCTTCGTATCCAATACCACGGAATCTCTCATCAAACCATCCTACTTTCTTAATTAAACTTTTATTAACCAAAAAATGCGACCAGCTACCGTTAATAGCAAAAAAATCTTTTTTTTCATTTAATCTGCTTTTAAAGCTTTGTCTAAAATCAGATTTAATCAATAAATCATCGTTTAAAATCAAAATCTTTGAATTTGAAGACATCAATACTATCCAATTCCAACATTTGGCCAGTGATTGATGGTCCTCCCAAGTAATATATTTGATATTTGAGAAATTGGATAAAAAGTTAGTAATTTCTCTCAGATATTTTATGTGCTTTGTTTTATTCGGGTGACCGTTTATAACACAAATAATTTGCTTATCAGGAAAATTTTTTATCAAACTATTGATTGTAGGCTTTAAGAATGCATAGTACCTATTTACATATGTTACTAAACCGATTGAATAACTTTCTTCATTTTTATCCATTTTCTATTTATGATTATAATATTTTTCAAATGTTCATTCTTTTTAAATATTCATCCATTTATCCTTAAACCACTGATAAGTTGTCCTTATACCATCATTAAGATCAACTTTTGGCTTCCAAAAACTAACAGTCCTTGAAATATCCAAAATTCTTTTCGGGGTGCCGTCAGGCTTAGTGGAATCCCAGATTAATTCACCCTCAAATCCCACTATTTCTTTAACCTTTTCTGCAAGCTCTTTTATAGTTAAGTCATACCCAACTCCTAAATTTACGAATATATCTCCCTTTTCATTCTGTTCTTTTGTCGGGTTATAATGATTCATCAAAAAAACGCATCCATCAGCCATATCTTCAACATGCATAAATTCACGATAAACAGTCCCACTGCCCCAAACTTGGACATGCTTTTCGTTTTTTACTTTTGCTTCGTGAAATTTTCTGATAAGCGCCGGTAATACATGGGAATTTTGCAGATCAAAATTGTCATTCGGGCCATAAAGATTTGTCGGCATCACGGCAACAAAATTTGTCCCGTATTGCCTATTATAACTTTGACACATTTTAATACCTGCTATTTTAGCTATGGCATAAGGTTCATTTGTCGGCTCCAAGTATCCAGACAAAAGATACTCCTCTTTTATCGGCTGTGGACAAATTTTGGGATAGATACATACTGAACCAAGAAACAATAACTTTTTTACACCGCTTACATAAGCATGGTGTATAACATTATTTTGAATCTGTAAGTTATCATAAATAAATTCAGCCGGATAAGTGTTATTTGCCATAATTCCTCCCACCTTGGCTGCAGCCAAAAAAACGTATTCCGGCTTTTCCTTAAGGAAAAAATCCGCTGTTTTTTCTTGATTAGTTAAGTCAAGCTCATCAAAAGTCCTTAGTAATAAATTTTCGTAACCCTGCGCCTTTAATGATTTAACCAAAGCAGAGCCGACTAAGCCCCTATGTCCCGCTATAAATATTTTTGAATTTTTATCCATCATACTAGCTTTGGTATTAAAATTGAAGAATTCGCTAAAACTTTTTCTTCATTAAAATCATAATCAACCATCATTTTTACCAAATCCTTAAAACTAACTTCCGGACTCCAGCCTAGTTTTTCTTTTGCCTTTGACGGATCGCCCAAAAGCAAAGCCACTTCAGCCGGCCTAAAATATCTCTGATCTATTTCTATTATAGATTTGCCTGTCCTTTCATCAATTCCTTTTTCTTCCAGACCCTCGCCCTGCCAAACCAAGTCAATATCTAGAATTTTAACTGCTTCCTCAATGAATTCCCTCACGCTATGCGTTTCTCCTGTTGCAATAACATAATCATCGGGAGTCGAGCTTTGAAGCATAAGCCACATCGCTTTCACATAATCTCCCGCAAATCCCCAATCTCTTTTGGCATCCAAATTTCCAAGAAAAATCTTATCCTGCAAACCTAATTTAATTTTTGCCAGACCGTGGGTAATTTTTTTGGTAACAAAAGTCTCTCCCCTTCTTGGAGATTCATGGTTAAACAATATACCGTTGCAAGCAAATAAGTTATAACTCTCCCTGTAGTTTTTTGTTATCCAATATGCAAAAACCTTCGCGCATCCATATGGAGAACGAGGATAAAACGGCGTTGTTTCCTTCTGAGGGACTTCCTGCACCAAACCGAACATCTCCGAAGACGACGCTTGGTAAAACTTTGTACTAATTCCGGTTTCTCTGATTGCGTCTAAAATCCTTAGTGTACCAAGAGCGACAACATCTGAAGTATACTCAGGAGTGTCAAAACTGACTCTTACATGACTTTGTGCGCCAAGATTGTATATTTCATCAGGCTTAATTTTTTCTATCAATCTGGACAAGCTACTACTGTCCGAAAGATCGCCATAATGTAAAAACAAGTTCACGCTATTGCTATGAGGATCCTGATAAAGATGATCTATCCTTTTTGTGTTAAATGAGGAAGATCGGCGAATTATGCCGTGAACCTGGTAACCAGACTTCAGTAAAAATTCAGCCAGGTATGAACCGTCTTGCCCTGTAATTCCAGTTATTAATGCTTTTTTCATATTACCAATCTTTAACCTTATTTATAGTAGCTATTTTGATTTTTTGATAAACATCAGTAGCCTTTTTATCCACATCCACCGAAACCAACCTTAATAACTCATGCCCCAAAATCCTGTACTGACCTCCTATTTTATTTGCCCTAATCAAACCGCTTTTCAACAGCCTCTTAACGGTACTGGTACTTATTTTTAACAGCTTTTCTGCTTCTTTTGTCGTATATACTTCGTTTGGATTTATCTCAGACATATTTTTATATTATTCTGAAGTATACAATTATAATAAAAAGGTGTCAATAAGTATCAAAATAGTCAACTAGGAGGATTTTTTAAGAAGATCGAAGGACTCAACTAATGATTCTATCAGACCACTTTTAACAGACTCATCCAAACTTGAATTATTTATCTTATCTTTAAATTCTACAAAAATAACATCCGAACTTTTTCCTTTAAATCCGTGCGTCAAAATCGATTTTTTAAGTTCAGAAGATATACCGCCCAAAACATAAGCAAATTCCATCACCTGTTTTTCAAGGTTAGTATTTTTGACAGATCCTTCATAAATTAAGTCGGCAGCAGTTTTTCTTGCTTCTTCCGCTTTATCCGTTTTATCTAAATAGGCATAATAATGGGCAAGGTTCATATACAAATCAGCTCCTCCATAATAAACCTGAGGTCGCCCCGGACTTAATTTTTTTGCCTGCTCAAAAGAATCGATTGCATTATCCAGTTTTGATGAATCAAAAGATGAAGCCATCAAATATACTGACATCGCCACTAAATGATTTGTAACTGCCTTATCGTTTTCCTCCAGTTGATTATTCAATTGATATACAACATTATTTGTTATGCCTGCCATCTCTTCTACGGATATCTGCTTTTTATAACTTTCATTATTAAACCACTGGGGTAAATTAGAAAGATAAAAGTTGAAATAATACCTTCTGTATTCTTGATTTCCCAAAGTATTTCTAGAAAATACTTCTTCATAGGCAGCCATTTTTTGCTTAAAACTGCTATTTTGGGACGACATTATTTTTATAAAATCCTCATTGGCGTAAAGCGGTTTTAAATTAAATATGTAAAGGCTAGGAATAATAAATATTGCGACCAAAATAATAGCATAAAATTTAAACTTCTTATTTTCTAAAAATTTAAATTCATACGAAGGACCGTACATACCCACAAAAGCCAACACAAACATTAAAGGTATATAAGTTACAAGCGCTTCAAAAATAAACAAATTCTGTATAATATATGCCAAAATCAAAATCGTAAATATTACCGGCAAAAAATATTTTTTCCCGAAGCTTTTCTGGACTTCCTTATCTTCACTGTCTTTTTCAGAATTTTTATAAAATTTCCAAAGAAAATAAAAAGGCAATAACAAAAGTAAAAAATAAGAAATTAATCCAAGAAATCCGCCAGTAACAGCCCTATCAAAAACCATATTATGCGATCTATCAAACCATTCTTCTGTATTTTCAGTTGTATAATACTTATCAAAAACCTGATAAAAGTTTTCCTGTCCATAACCCAATATCGGCTTTTCTTTTATTCCCTGCCAAGCAAAGCCCCAGGTTACTATACGGTTGTTGGCAGTGCCATCAGTCGACGAGATGGATGTCAACCTTGATAATACTGGACTTTTTTGGACAAAATCCTTTGATTTATTTGCGTAAATAAATCCCATGGACGCAATAGTTATAACAATCAGAACCAAAGCTACAGTCTTTAATATCTTTCCGTTCAAGTATTTGTATTTCAAATCACTAAAGTAAAATAAGGCCAAATACAAAACAAAAATTCCTCCAAGCAAACCAATTGCAATCCATGCTCCTCTAGTATAAGTCTGCAAAGCTATAAACAATTGCAATATTACTAAAATACCGTAAGCGAGTTTCAGCCATAAATTTTTTCTCCTAAAAAACATGAATAAACCAATAAAAACACCAAAAACCATATATCCGCCGACATAACCTGCATTGCCAATTGTCGCTGCTAATCTTGCTCCATTAGAAGATGGCAAGAAATGATCTTTCCAACCCGAAAGAGTTAAGGCTAAATACTGGTCTAAAGCTACAATACTTACTGCCAAACTGGCCAATAAAAATATGTCAAAAAAATACAGCCATTCCTTTACCTTACGCAAAAAACTGGTTAAAACAAAAACAAATAAAAATAAATGGATCAAGAGCAAAATCCCGTCGCTTCTTTCATTATTGCTCCAAAAGCTTTTAAAAAAATCACTTCCCAATAAAGATGCTAATGTTAAAATTCCGATATAAATAAGCATCAAAAGCAGAACTAAATTAAATCTTAGTTTGTATTTGGGATCCACCCATGCCAAAATCAAGAAAACAAAAAAAATGATTTCTACCGTAATCATAAATACTACCGTCTTTGTAACAATAAATGGGAAAAATAGGCTGGAACTAACATAAAGCGGACTAAATAGTATTACTGCAAAACCTAGCCAGATTATGCCTTGAAGCACTTTAGAGGCAACTGTTTTTTCCATAATTTAGATTAATTATTTTTATAATGGATTAATTTTACCATCAATATCCTTTAAAATCAATAATAATAACTTACTCAAAAATCAATAAATTTACTATTTTTTAACTATTTTATAATAAGAATAAGAAACGATTTGCCCAAGAAACAATATAAATTCTTTATAATTTAGTTTTGATGAATTGTATTTCCTTTGTCTAAACTGAAATGAAAGTTCTTTAACCTTTTTATATCTGCCTTTAACTAGTATTTCAAATAAAATTTTATACCCTTTGGTTTTTAAATTTATTCCATCTATTACTTCTCTTTTCAAAAAAAAGTAACCGCTTAAAGGATCTTTTACGCCTGTTATTTTTTGGCATAAATAAACTCCGACTTTTGACAAAAATTTTCTCCAATATGACCAATTTACCACTTGGCTTCCTTCTGCGAATCTGCTTGCGATAGCAAGATCATATTTATCAAGCCAATTGATTAATTCGTTTAAAACAGTAGGATCATGGCTTAGATCAGCATCCATTACTCCAACATATGGTCTATTGCACAATTTAAAGCCTTCAACTACTGCGCTTCCCAAACCAAGCTTGCGCGAGCGGTGAATTGCTTTTATTTGATACTCTTTGGTAAGCTGTTCGGCAATATCACCTGTTCCGTCTGGTGAATTATCATCCACAAAGATAATCTCTAAATCAATTTGTTCTTTATCTATACTTGAAAAAATTTCATCAACAAGAATCCTTAAATTTCGAGCTTCATTATATGTTGGAATAATTAATGATATTTGTTTCATGTATAGATATGGCTATTTTCCATAAATAAATTATGGCAATTAATAACAAATATGGCAAAAATATTTATTTTTATTAATTTTTTAAATATCTAAAATTAGACATTTTTCAATGATTCAGACAGCCTGAAGCATTGAAAAAAAGTAATTATAAATTAAATTTAGAGAAAACAAAACTCCCGCCCGAAGGCGGGAGTTAAGAAATCTCGTCTAATTAAATTTTTAAATTAATTAGAAACAGTTGCTGAATTAATAGGATAATTAAAGATGTAAGATCCAGTTAAATCAGATCCATCACCTGTTAAATCATTCCAAATTAGTAAAGCGGCTGAACCCAATTTTACAGATATCTTTGAGTCACCTGCGGTTGAACCCAAACCTGTAACATCAGCATATATATCAAAATTTACAGTCTGACCAGCAGATACAGTATAATTACCCGTAAATGCCACTGTCGTTGTACCGCTTGCAAATTCATCATTGGTTGTAGCAATTAAAGTAGATCCTACGTAAACTTTAACTGAGTTTGAGCTTGTAGCATAAGAAGTAGATGCGCCAATTGTAGATAATACTAATGGCAATTCTTCTAATGACAAAACTCCATTTGCATCAGCAATTAATGATACTCTACCGATTCTTGTATATCCAAGACCAGTTAAAGAATCTCCAGTAAGTGCACCAACAGTTAATGATGGCTTTGTTCCAACAATTGAAATAGCATTTGAAGAAGCAGCCGTAACAGCAGTTGTAGAAACAACACTACCAGATCTCCACTTAATAGAGGTCAAAGTTGTGGTAGTTAATAGCCCAGAATCAATATTATCGCCTGGGATATTTAATTTACCAGCAACGGTAACATTCAAACCAGCGGAGGCAGTTGGAACTGAAATACTTAAGCCGGTAACTGTAGCAGTATTACTTAACACGTTGGCAGTTTTTCCTCCAACAGTTAGTGAAGTAATAGGTGTCTTACTGCTTGCAGTTGCTGTTCCACCAACGGTAAATGTCATTTCTTCAATAATTACTGGTGCATCAGTAGCCTTAAACTGATAAACAGCCAAATTATCTACTGTTTGACCACCAATTACATATTGAGAAACAATTGAAGAATTAACCAAGGAAGATAGTGCGGTAACATTAATTGTTCCACTTCCTATGGTTATGGTTTGACCAGTGGTTGCGCTAAGATTCGCAGATGTTCTACTACCAGCAGTTCGGGCAGTCATAGCTAATGTTGTTGTTACAGTACCTGTGCTGTTACCAACATTGGCAAAAACATCAACAGTAACTGATTGTCCTGCTTGAATTGTAAGGTTCACGCCAAAATTATTATTAGCTTGAGCATTAACCTTATTAGTTTTTCCAGAACCATAATCAACATAAAGCTCGGACAATAAATTCCTACTAAAACTGCCACCAACAGCAACAGCTAAATTAGATACTTCAACAGCTTCAGCATTAGAAGCTTGAACTACATATGAACCAATCTTTTGATTCATTATGTTTGGAGAAACGGTATGGCTACTATATTCTGAATTTGCAGCACCAGTTAAATTACCCGTAACTACCGTTAATGTATTAGCAGTTAAATATGTTTTTGCAGAACTTGGCCAGGTCTGATATGAAGTTAATCCTTGAACCTGATTTGCAGGAACTACTAAATTTGCTTTAACAGTTTCAACTCTTGTTGAGTCAATAAATGATAAATCAGCTCTTACTTCTACTGTTTTCGTCTCACCCGCATTTACAGTGAACAAATTACCAGATCCGTAAGTTTTGGTCTCTGTCAATGTTGCAGCAGTACCCGAAGTAAATGTTCCCAATGACCAATTTTGTGAACTACCTACCTGTACTCCATCAACGTAAATAGCAACGTTGTTTAAATACTCACCAGAAGTAGTGGCAGCAGTATTATCATAGGTTAAAGCTAATGCAGCTTGTAATTGCATAACCTTAGAATTTTCTCCATAAGATTTCAATATCCATTTACCCAAAGTTACATTACTTGAGTTTGTTACAACTTGAGTAGCAGTAAAATTAGGATCATTGGTTATTGTCAAGCCGTCATTATCAATACCGCTGATTGTAACAGTTCCTGAATTCATGGAGAAAGTTGAACCGCTCTTAGTAGGAAGAATAGCTACTCCATAATTAGAATCGACCAAAACTACATCTGAAGCTTGCTGTAAATAAAAATTGAAGTTTTTTGCAGATCCTCTTACCACATCAGCTCTAATCTCAATACTTCTATTGCCTGTATTTAAAGTTACAGGAGAAGAAGTTAAATCAAATACTAAATCGTTTCCGATGCTTAATGAAGCCATAGCTACATAAACACCGTCAACATACATTTTATAATTCTGCAAAGAATCAACATCTATAGATCCTACCTGTTTTAATTTCAAATATTTAAATAAAACAGCTTTATTTGCTACTGATACAGTGTTACTAAAAATTGTTACATTACTAGAACCAATAGCAATTGGACTACTTGCGCCTGTTACGGTTGCACCAAAATCGGCAGTTGCCAAATCAGTAGCAGCAGCAATACTCATTATATTGCCATTTACTGGAAAAGATCCAGAAACATTTGCACCACCAATATCAGAAGCTGAATTCAATGAAATTCCAATTGTTTGACCATCAGTTCCAGTTGTAATGTCAGCCTTAACTGTAATTGTCTTGGAACCGTTGATAGCAAATAATCCCGAAGGATTGTCAAATGACACATAGCCATTTGAAACAGTACCTGCATCGGTCAATTTTGTATTACCATCGTAAAGATATACTGAAGCCAAGGTAGCATCTTGTGATACACCAGTTCTCTTTAACTTAAGAGAAGTGACTGTTCCGCTGCCAGTAAAATTAAATTGAGCTAAACCAGCAATTGCCTGTCCTGCGATAATTGTTGAAGCAGCTGGAGAAGTCCCAGCCAAAGTAACTGTAGCAGTTCCAGTAGTTGGACCCTGTCCCTGAGCAGCAATAGCTCTCTTTGACAAAACATCAGCTTTAACAGTGATTTGTCCGGATACTGTTACATAATCTCCAGAGTTTGCAGCTGTTTTTACAAAAACTGTGTTCAAACCGTTGGCGATAAAGCCTTCAGCTGAAACAACCTGTTTTTGTCCGCCAGTAACGTAATATGTATTATCATCACCGGTGAATTTTACCAAGCTGCCATCAGGTAATTTTGACGAAGCTGTCAAAGTACCGGCAACTGGGCCGTATCTATTTGCATTGTTATAGTTTGAAGGAAAAACGACAACCTTTTTGCCCCAGTTTGCTCCAAATAATTTTGCAGCTGTGGCAGGATTGTCTACTTTGTATAATTCAGCACTAGGACCTACTGCATAAATTGCAGTGTTTAATCCAAACTGAATCATAAAAGTTCCAGGTCTAACTGTAACATCTTGGCCTGTTGGCAAAGCGTCAAAATCAGCCTGTGAAACGACCTGCATGTTTACCTTTGTCCAATCGACTCCGGCTGTGCTAGCAGCATCGCTTTTGAAGTACCAGCTTTTCATAACCGTTGGGTTAAGGAAGCGGTGCTTCTGACCATTTTCAACATAGTAAATATCAACACCATTGGCTGACTTGATGACAGTGCCATCTGCAGGTACAGCGGCAGAAGCCGGTACAACAGCAGCAATGCCCAAAGACCAAACCATTGTTGCGATTACTATACTGTAAGTAAGTAATTTCTTCATAATTAATTTTATTTTTTATATTAAAAGCCGCCAGTATTTAGGATAGACATACAGATTAGAGCCCTTTTAGAAACAAAAGGGTTTCCTAAACCTTATCTCCTATAAGCTTCGCTCAAAAGCGAATCAACCTTTACTTATAAGCTATAAGGAACCAATACGCTATTTGGTCCTAAATGTAACGAGCTTCTAATTAGTTTTTATATTAATTAACTAATTAGTAAGTTAATGTCTTATTCTGAGCGTAGCGCAGATTCCGATTTTTCAGATCCTTCGCTTCGCTCAGAATATTTTTTATTTAATTAAAATTGGCTTAACTGATGTTCCAACGGTGCTTGAGCTACTAGATACGTTTTTTATTACAGAACCTGTTGTGCTGGTAGTGCTGGCATCACCTTCTGCTTTGATAGTATTTTCCATTACCTGCGTTTTGTCTATAAGGTCATTTATTATATCCTTGCTTTCTTGTAATTTTTCTATGGCTGAATTCAATTCATTTTTTTCCAAAAGATTTTTTGCCTCATCAATGACATCTTGCGCTAATTTCGGCTTATCCTGCATATCGGCAATTCCGGCTGTCGTCGTAGTGGAATTTTTAACTGTTACTTCTGTAGAAGTGGAAGATATCTTGCTTAATCCGAGTGAGGCGCTGGCTATAGTCACTTCAACGTTTTTTATTCTTTCATTTACCCTGTTTGCTATATCTTTATCAGAAACTCCAGACTTATCCCCTTTTTCTTCAACTGTTTTAACCATTATAGTAAGTGCGTCCGATCCGGCTTCACCGGTTTTGTTTATGGCTTCTTTAATGTCTTTTGCCACTTCCTTTTTAAGGTCATCTGATAATGAAGCGTTTGCATTGACGATATCCGCTTCAACTTTCAAAGTTTTTTCATCTACTTGTTTTGCCAATTGTACTGATGAAGCGGAAGGGGCGGAAGCGACTTTGTTTAAATTCTCCTTAACTTCTTTTATATTTTGAGTAATTTGTTTTGCGGTTTGAGTAATTTTTTCTTTCTTTGAATCAGTATCTGGATTTTTTGCTATTTTTTGAAGCTCATCTGATCTGCGCGAAACAATGTCCATTTGCATTTCCACCTTTTTTTCATTATCAAAGGTAAGGGTTAGTTTTACTCTTTCGGTTGTTGTCTTAATAGGATAAAGCATATCTCCCGGCAAGCTGGCGCTAGCGACAGAACTCATAGCCGTATATCCCAAAAAGACGAACAAAACAACGACGAAAGTAGATATTGGCCTGTAAGCTTGCCTGAATAAGTTATTAAAATATTTGAAATAGTAAACATTACTGCCCAAAAGATATTTGTCAGTATTTGAAGATGCAACAGGCTTTACTTGACTCATCATTATTTCTCTGTTGCGCGCTACCCAACTCTCCTGCGGTTGCCCTGCAACCTCAAGAGTTTTAAGCGTTTTTAATTTTTTGATCAACAACTTCTGGTTCATTGTTTTTTAAACAGTCTTTTAAGGCGTTCAAGGCTCTGTGGATTGAAACCCTGATCGCTCCTTTGGATTTGCCAAGTACCTGAGAAATTTCAGATGTGGACAATTCATCCAAGTATTTTAAAATTATCAGTTCTTTAAATTCATCTTTAAGGCATTCTAATCCCTTAAGCGTTTCCTGCACTTCCGAGGAAATTATAAATTTGTTTTGCAAATCGCTATCCTCATCAATTATGTGAGGCATATAGTTCTCCTCAACGGGACCTTCTATTTCTTCCTTCTTACTCCTACTGCGATAAAAATCAATCACTGAATTCCTCGCGACCATATATATGAAAGCGTTCAAATTTTTTATGCTTTTATCTTCTTTTATATATTGCCAAACTTTTAAAAATACTTCGGATGTAAGATCTTGTGCGTCATGGACAGAGTTTACTTTAAAAAAAATAAAACGATATATACGAGTGACGTATAAATCGTAGAACTGTCCGAATGCTTCTTTGTCTTTATTCTTTACCTTCAGAAAAAGAATCTTTTCCTTTAAAGGATTCCTCATTTATTAAGACGTAAAAATTATTGATGTGTTACAGCTTTATATAAATATTAATTTTGTTCAGGGAAATGCTCTCTTAATACTATAGACGTGAAAAGTTGGAAGGAGTTACAAAACAACAGTAAATACCAAACCTTCAATATTTATGGATTAATTATAATAAATTAATGCCTAATATGTCAATGGTACACTATTATTAAAGCCACCAATCATTAGGTTTTAATTAAACAGTCTCATATATTTTCTTGCATACTTTCACTTTTTATAAAGAAATAAAAGTGGGCAATTATTGACCTATTTTTAGAAACAATATATCATAAAATTAATATATCAACTTTGACATTTTTACTCTAAAATGTTAAGTTATGTCTAGACATGTCTAGACAGAAGTCATACTTATCCACAACTTAAAAAATATTTCAGAGAGAGAAATCTAACAACCATACCCCCAGGCATTATGCCCAAAAATCCCATCAGACTAACAATCTCGCAAGCAGCCAATCTTTTTGGCGTTAGCCAGAAAACCATTCGAAGAGCAATTCAAGAAGAGGCTGTTTCCTATGTAGTGGTAAGGGGGGTTTATAAGATTAATTTTGAGAGCATCTTGAAGTGGTCGCAAAGCCGGATAAAAATCAAAAATAAGGTTAACAGCCAAGGGATCGGGCAATATGTGGATAAGTGGAAGATAAAAAATAAGCTTTACTCCCCCAACCCGAAGATCGCCGAGAAATTGGGCGAAGAGAAAGTTATTACCAAAAAGAAAGCAACTGAGCAAAAAGCTGACAAAGAGATTATTAGTAAAGAGAAGGTTGAAATAAAAGACGAGCTAGTTAATCAAGAGCCCTAAAGGGCTTTTTTTTAATGCTTCAGACAGGATGAAGCATTGAATTAATTTATACTAAAATTTGGCTGGTTTTAATTATCTTAAAAATTTGTTAAAATTTATATATAAAATTAAAAAAATTTATGAAAAAACTTTCTCCCACGGAATTAAACAGAAAAAAACTTCTTCCAAAATGGATAAGATTTTTTTGTTGGGTTATTTTAATAGTGTCAATTTTTGCATTCTTTATACTTCCTACAATGATAACAGGCGGAAATATTTCAGTAACAATCTTTGGCTTTAATCATCAAGGTACTGGTTTTGATTTATTGGCATTGTTATTATTGGCAATAATCTTATTTTTTGGATTTAGTTCATTTTTTCTATTAAGAGGAAAGAAATGGGCTATCTATCTTGGAATAATCGTAGGAATTTTGGGCATATTGTTGCCGATAATTGCAATGGTTATGCAAATCATTTTTAATCCTGAATATATACCTATACCACTTGAATTAATTCTGTTCATTCCATGGACAATTAAACTTTTTAGAGTAAAAAAAGCGTGGCTGTCCTACAGTCAAACTAACAATGTTCAAAATAAGGCAGTATAAATAACTTATTAAAGTTTATGGAAGCTTATCTACAGGGAATTATTCCACTAATCGTTGTTGCGGGAGTAATATATATTGTTTTTTTAATTGCAAATCCTTTTACAAGGTCTTCCAAAATGAAAAAGGTTGCGGATGAAATGGGTCTCAAATATAAAAAAGGCAGTGGAGGATTTATTTCTGGAATATTTACAACAGAGAAAAATATAATATCAGGCAATTACAAAAATAAAGATATTAAAATATACGATTTACATTCAACTACAATATTTGATGGTCCGAAAACCGTTATCAAATCAAATAATCAAATAATTTTTTCTCAAGACGGCGTTACAAATATCGGATATTTACCAACCCATAAAATCAAAACAATAGTGGAAGAATTTATGCAAAAAGAGAATGTAAATCCAACAGAAAATATTCATACCAATACCAGTAGCAATGATACAAGCAAGAAATTATCACCAAGAGCAAAAATAGCAACCCTTATCGCAGCTGTAATATTTTTTGGCTTATTTAGTTTTGAAAATAATCTTTCTAATAATCAAATTTCGATAATCGTAGTTTTTGTTGCAATCTTTTGGCTAATTTTTGGATTCGTAAATGTAAATTCAAGACATTGACTTGTTAATGAAAAGATTAGAAGATGCGATTGGTTATGTTTTAATTTATGGAACAAAAAAAACCCACTATTATTTCAATATCAGCGGTTCCCGGAGGAGGAAAAACAGCAGTAACAAGAGCACTAAATAATGTATTGCCGAACTCAAAGATGCTTTGTTTTGACGATTACGAATGCAACATAGAAGATATTTCCGATTGGTTTAAAAGAGGATCTGACTTAAAAGAATGGAATGTGGATAAATTAGTTAAAGACATAAATTCCATTGTTAATTCCAAAAAAATAATCGACTATTTAATTCTCGATTTCCGTTTTGGCAATGAACATCCGGAGATAAAGAAATATATTGATTATGCAGTTTTTATCGATACACCGCTTGATATTGCCCTTGGGAGAAGATTTTTGAGGGATTATTTGGATATTTCCATACCAAGTAAAAATTGGAAAAATCCTTTATTATGGAGGAGAAATTTGATGGACATTTTTTTTCACTCACGAACAAGAGCCACTCGAGAAGAATTAAAATTTTATTTATCTTATACAAGACTGACCCCTTTAGAAATTTTAAAAAGAGTTAAACCGAAATGTGACTTAATAATTGACGGTTCACAAACTCTTGATGCCATAGTAAATCAAATTTCCCAAAAAATAGAGAGTATTTTCAATAATAATTCATAATATATTCAATGAGATATAAAATAATTAATGCTCAAAAATTCAAGTGGAAAGGTTTAACGGGCTGATCCTACAACAGCAAGGAAGACTTTAACAATGCGAGTGTAGCTTATTTTGAAGTTACAAACAAACACGAAAAAGTAAAAACAACAAAAAGCGATAGAATATATTATATAATTGAAGGCAATGGAGAATTTGAAATTAATAAAGAAGTTATTTCCGTTGAGAAAACTGCGTAGTTATAGTACCTAAAAGGTACTCCTTATGATTATTGGGCCGTAAATGGAATTTTAAAACTATTTTTTGTACACTGTCCTGCCTTTGATCCCGAAGCCGAAGAACTAATAAAATAATAAATTAATTATAGTAATATGGATAGAATTGCTATATTTGGAAAGCCAGGATCCGGCAAATCAACAACCGCAAAAAAAGTTGCCGAACTTAATAAATCAAAAATTATTGAAGCTTCACAGGCAATAATATTTCCCATTGCTTCATATTTTAAAAAACTACCCTCTGAAGAGTCGCTATTAAAAAAATTAAAAATTCTCCCAAAAAATAACCTAAAAATTAGTCGGGAATCTGCAAGAGAAACATTCGTTCGCTTGCAAAATAAGTATTCCCAAGATTTTATTGCCAAAGCACTGCATGAAATTTATTTAAGTGGTAATTCATCTGTGGTATTTACAGGTTTAAGAGGGGTCCAAAATGCAAAATATTGCCGACTACATAATGATCTTGTTGTTTATCTCAAAAGTGATAACCAGGATCTCATAAACCGTTTAATTATCGAAAGAAATTACACAAAAAAACAAGCACTTGATGAATTAAAAGTAGAACAAAAAATATATCAAACTAATAAAATAGAAAAAATTGCTGATTTAGTTATTGATACATCTAAAAATAATTCCAGTATTGTAGCCAAAATTATTTTGGATAAACTTAAGCAGTGGAACAGAATGTGCAAAAGATGTATTAACACGGGCAAAAATCCAGCAATAAAGTTTGATAAATATGGTTATTGCAATATTTGCAGTTCATATTTAAAACATTATGATCCCAATCACTTAAAAAATGAATTAAATTTTCTTAAATCCTTTAAAGGAAAAGGTATTGAAAAATATGATGTTTTAGTTGGAATATCCGGAGGCAAAGACAGTACAGCAACATTATTTACTGTAAAAAAAATGGGACTTAAGGCACTTGCGGTGACTTTTAATTTGGGTTATCTCCCTGAAACAACAATTCCTAGGGCAAAAGAAACGGCAAAGCATCTAAATATTGACCATGAGCTAATTGATATAAGAAATTACATCAGAAAAATAGATTTAACATCATATTTAAAAACAGTAAAAATTTATGAGCTGCCATTTACGCTTGAGACAAAAATTAAGTTCAAAAAAGCATATGAAATGGGTAGAAAACATTATTCCATAAAGTGTAAACATTCGCCAGTATTTATCCGTTCATGTCAATTGTGCAGAAGAATGGTTATCAGATCCTATTACGGTGAGGCAATAAAAAGAGGAGTAAATGTAATAATATTGGGGATAAATGAATGGACAAATCTCAGTGCCGCGCAAAAAGGAAAAGAATATAAGGTTTCAGGAGTGAGAAAACTACAGCCATACAAAAATAAACCTCCTGTATATGTATTTCATCTTCCTTTTATCCTTAAAAGAAATAGCAATCAAACAAAAAAAATATTAGACAAAATAGGTTGGAAACCCCCAAAAGGAGAAGATTTTGTTGAATCAAATTCAAATTCTTGCTTATATGCACGCTCTACGGAAAGAATGGCAAAAAGATTGTTAGAATTTCATCCGGATAGTACAAGATTAGCTCGAGAAGTAACTGTAGGTTTTATTACAAAAAAACAAGCATTAAAAGCTTTAAAAAAAATACATCCTTACAAATTCACACCCAGACAAGTTTTAGAAAGAGCTGGAATTTTAAAAAAATTAATTTAAAAATTATGATTGATTTAAATCAACTTTGTGAATTTTTAGTTAAAGCGAAAAAATCTACATACGCTTCCGGTGATCTAAATAAGAAAATTATTGAAAAAGACAAATCAACATCTCTTTTTTTTGAAAATGGCGATTGGAAGTATCATGACAATTATTTTGGCGGCGAACCTTATGGCGGTAGAGAAGTTGTTTTATTTAAAAATTTACCTATTTATTTAATGGTATACTACGGTTATGTCAATGAAGGAGTTAGAGATGCTCAGCAAGTTTACGCAGTATTGCAAGGCGCGCTATCGTTAATTCCAAAAGATAAGCCGTTTAGAGGACCAGAAAAGTATGAGAAAGAAGAATTTATTTACAAAAATGTATTTGAAGGAGAAATTGATAATTTCTCTGGCGAAGAAATTATCACAATAAATGGAAAAGAAATTTATAAGGCAAAATATATTGGTGGGTTAGTTAACCAAAGAAATTAATATATTTTAAAATTTAAATTATAAAATTTATGAATGAACGTCCAAAAGTAGGTTTAGGCGTAATGGTCATTAAAGAGGGTAAAATACTCCTTGGAAAAAGGAAAAATTCCCATGGAGAAGGCGCTTGGAGCTATCCTGGCGGACATTTGGAATACGGTGAAAGCTGGGAAGAATGCGCTAAGCGTGAAGTTAGTGAAGAAACCGGCATCGAAATTAACAATTTACGATTTGCCACAGCCACTAATGACATATTTGAAAAAGAACAGAGACATTATGTAACAATTTTTATCTTAGCAGATCATTCTGGCGGTGAAGTAAAACTTATGGAACCGGATAAGTGCGAACAATGGCAATGGTTTGAATGGGAAAAACTTCCCTCTCCGCTTTTTGTGCCAATACAAAATCAAATAAAGGCAGGATTTAATCCTTTTGCTATTCTCTCAAGCTAACATTAAAATATGGTCATTAAAGAAATAATTCAAATAGGAAATCCCCTTTTGAGAAAATTATCAAAACCTGTTAAGGATTTTAATTCAAAAGAAACTAAGCGGGTAATAAAAAATCTGATTGATTCTTTGCGCTACCATGACTTAATCGGAATTTCTGCTTCTCAGATTGGTGAAAAGTTAAAAATATTCGTAACAGAAGTAAGAAAAACAAAATATCGAAATTTGCAAAGCGACGAATTGCGCGTTTATATCAATCCTAAAATTATTAAATTTTCCCAAAAGGAAGTTACTATTTATGAGGGATGCGGAAGCGTGGCTTACGCCAAATTGTTTGCGCCGGTCAAAAGACCCGCAAAAATAACAATCGAGGCTTGCAATATTAAGGGAGAAAAGTTTCAGCTTGAAGCCGAGGGTATGTTAAGCAGAGTTATTCAGCATGAATATGACCATTTATTTGGCATAGAATTTACGGAAAAAATTTCAGATATTAGAAAAATAATGAGTTCCGAAGAATATTTGAAAATTGTCTCTGAAAAAAATTAAAGGCATTATATTTAAGCTGATATTTACAAATTTAACAAATGCAATTTTTTGTGCTATAATTAAATAAATTAAAGGTAGTAAGTGCCTTACAGTCGCTTTTTAGCAAACTTATGCCAAATATCATACAAAATGGATAAAAGTGTTACCGAATACATAGAAAATCAAAAATTGCCTCAAAAAGAAATTTGTAAAGCTTTAAGAAAGATAATTTTGAAAACATTCCCCGATATTAGTGAAAAAATGAAATGGGGGGTTCCTTCTTATGATTACGGCAGATATTACTTTGTTGCCCTAAAAACTCACGTAAATTTAGGTTTTAGTTTGAAAGGATTGGTAAAAGAAGAAATTTCTTTGTTTGAAGGAGGAGGAAAATCAATGAAACATCTCCAGTTCAAATCAGTAGAGGAAATAGACGAAAAAAATGTTATCAAACTCCTGAAACTCACAAAAAACAAATAATATCAGCCCATTAATGATTATTTGACTTATTCTTGACTTTTATGTATAATTACCATTAATAAAAGTATATTCCCGCTGCGGCGGGATTTTAAGATACAAAATAATTTTAAAATAATAAAAAAAATGGCTAAAATAAACATTTCCAAATACGTTTCCGATTCATGGAAAGAGTTAAAAAATGTTAGCTGGCCCACTAAAAAAGAGGTTAAAAAACATACTATCCTAGTAATAGCAATTTCTCTAGTTATTGCTCTTTTCCTTGGAGTTGTTGATTTTTTGATCACTTTGGGGATTGAAACCTTTTTTATCAGATAAATAACTAAACTCATTTGCGCCGGGCAATGCCTACGCATGCAATGAAATAAGAAAAATTTATGGCCAAACAAACTTTACAATTAGGCAGAAGATGGTATGTTATCCACACCTATTCCGGCCTGGAGGAAGCTGTAGAGCACAATTTAAGGCAAAGAATTGAATCCATGGACATGGAGGATAAGATTTTTAATATTATTATTCCAAAAGAAAAGAAGATTCGCATAAAAAACGGCAAACGAAAAGTAGTTGAAGAAAAAATCTACCCGGGATATATTCTGGTTGAAATGGTTGTAACTGACGATTCGTGGTACGTTGTCCGAAACACTCCGCACGTAACGGGTTTTGTTGGTTCAGGAACGACTCCTACTCCTATTTCTGATGATGAAATAAAATCATTGCAAAAGAGAATGGGTGTTGATGAACCTGAATATCAAATCGACGTTGCCAAGGGAGATCCGGTGAGGATTTCAGACGGTCCATTTAAAAATATGGAAGGCAAGGTTTTGGAAATTGATGAAAGCAGAGGCAAGGTAAAAGTTCTTATTTCAATGTTTGGACGCGAAACGCCTGTCGAATTGGATTTCTTACAAATTAAGAAAATATAAGATAATTTCTAGTTTAAAATTTATAATTTCTAAACACTTGCGCTTCTCATCTGCTTAGAAACAATAATTAGAAATTGAGAATTAAAATTAAAAATTAATATGGCAAAAATTAAAAAAATTAAAACAATTATAAAATTACAAATTCCTGGCGGAGCTGCAAATCCAGCGCCTCCAGTTGGTCCTGCTTTAGGTCAACACGGCTTGAATATCGCAGAATTCTGCCAGAAATTCAACGCTGAAACCAAAGACAAACAAGGAGACGTCGTTCCTGTTGAGATCACTGTTTTTGAAGACAGAACATATACATTTATAACAAAAACCCCTCCTGCAGCTGAGTTATTAAAAAAGGCTGCCGGCATTAAAAAGGGTTCGGGCAAACCGCTTAAAGAAAAAATCGGAAAAGTTACCAAAAAACAGGTTGAGGAAATTGCAAAAATCAAGCTTCCGGATTTGAACACCAGAGATTTGGCTTCAGCAATGAGAAGTATTGAAGGAACAGCAAGACAAATGGGAATTGAAATAGAAAAATAGATAAAAACAGTGGGAGAATTTCTTAGTCCGAAATTCGCTTGCACCACACAATAATAATTAATATGAAAAAAGTACAACATCCAAAATCAAAAAGATACAAGGAAGTTGAATTAATGGTAGAAAAAGGAAAAGGTTACAAAATTGAAGAAGCCATTGAATTGGCCAAGAAAACTTCCAGCACAAAATTTGATTCAAGCATTGAAACGCATTTTAACTTGGGAATTAATCCCAAAAAGTCTGATCAATTGGTAAGAAATACTGTTGTTTTACCGAACGGAAACGGAAAAACAATCAAGATAGCTGCTTTTACTTCCGATGCAACTCAGCAAAAAGCTGCAAAAGCAGCCGGAGCTGATTTTGTCGGTGACCAAGATTTAATCACAGACATTAAAGCTGGCAAAATTAATTTTGATATTTTGGTAGCCACTCCCGATTCCATGAAACTGCTTGCTCCAATTGCAAAGATTCTTGGACCAAAAGGATTAATGCCTAACCCAAAAGACGGAACAGTCACCAATAATATTGCTGATGCCATAAACAACTTGAAAAAGGGAAAAGTAAGTTATAAAAATGATGACAGCGGAAACATCCATGTTATGATCGGCAAGGCATCTTTTGAGACCGCAAAACTTGTTGAAAATTTTAACGCCCTCTTAGATAGTATAGTAAAAGCTAAGCCTAGCGCTGCCAAAGGCTCATATATCAAGAATATTTCCATTGCTAGCACAATGGGGCCTGGTATCAAGATTTCATAAAACTAGTTTATACTCATATATTAATAAAACTCCGTTAATAACGGAGTTTTATTTTTCTTAATTCAATACTTCACACACGTGTGAAGTATTCACTTTTCCACAGCTAAAATTAATTTTTATTGTAAATTTAGATTATTTTGATTAACCTTTAATTTGTGTTAAAATGTTAGTAAATATTTAAAGTTGTAGTTCAAAAAGACTACCCTACCGGCCCTCAAAAGGATAAAAATTTTAAAGAAACTGGAATTGTATTAAAAGTTTCAGAAGAAAAGCTAAAATATGCCAGACAATAAAATAATTTTAGGATTAGTGGGAGAAATTGCTTCTGGCAAAGATGCTATGGCAAGCTATCTAAAAGAAAAATACAATTCCAAAACCATGAGTTTTTCTGCGCCAATAAGAAAAATACTCGATATAATTCATCTTGAGCAAAGCAGAGAAAACATGGTATGGCTAGCGACAGATATAAGATCGCGATTTGGTCAAGATATCTGGAGTAAAGTAATATCTCTCGATTGCAAAAAAAATCCAAACAAACTAATTGTTTTGCCAAATATTAGGCTTTGGGAAGACACGCAGTACCTAAAAGAAAATGGTGACTTTTTTTTAATTCATATAGATGCAAAAGCGGAAATAAGATACGAGAGACTAACCAAAAGAGGACAAAATCCTGATGATAAAACAAAAACATGGGAACAGTTTCTTAAGGAAGCAGAAATGCCAACGGAATTCCCCATTAAGGAAGTTGCCAAAAAGGCCACATACCGAATAGAAAATAACGGATCTTATGAAGTCTTTTATAAACAAATTGACGAACTAATGGAGAAAATTAGTTCTTAGTTTCCTTATAAATTAGAAATTAGAAATTCTTAAATTAACTAAAATGTTTAAAAACAAATATCCTGGAAAATTCATAGCCATTGAGGGCATTGACGGTTCCGGCACAACTTCACAGGTAATTCGCCTCAATGAATTTTTTTATAAAGAAAAGATACCGGCGCTTTTTACGCAAGAACCAACAAACAATGTCATCGGTGGAATAACCAGAGGATGTTTGTCAGGAGACCTTAAAATTCCCAGTGCTGCGGGCTTGCAATTGCTTTTTGCCGCAGACAGGGCAAATCATCTCGAAAAAGAAATAATTCCATCGCTTCAAAAAGGATTAAACGTCATTACTAAAAGATATTTTCTTTCTTCAATAGCTTACGGTTCAGTCGATATCAACGACACAGATTGGCTTTGGAAAATAAACGATCAATTTTTAATTCCGGATTTGACAATACTCCTTAAAATATCTTCAAAGACAAGAATGCAAAGAATGGCGCAAAACAATCTTCAACTTAATTTATTCACAGACAAAGAAAATATAGAAAAAGTCTGGTTAAATTATGAAGCAATTGCCAAAAAATATCCGAATATTCTTATAATAGATGCAGAAAAATCACAGGACGAAGTTTTTGCTGAAGTTAAATCGGCAGTTTTGAAGATTATTCAAAAATAACTATGATTGATTTAGTTATCAGCGGTCCGGACATGAGCGGTACTGGTACTCAAGTAAACAATACGGTTGAACAGTTTAAATATTTAGGTAAAAAAGTCAGGGACATAAGAGGAACCGAAATTGAGGCCTTGTTTCATGCTGACATATTTGATGGCGTCAATGAAAACTATCTTAATTTAAAAGAATTTCTAGCTGATTCGATAGATGAATATTTAAAAAAAGAACTAGTGTTTCAAGCGAATAAACTGCTTATCGGCGGAGGCACAAATGAAGATCTGAAAATTGCTTCTTTCACAAAAAATGATGTCAGCACCTATATAAATCCGCACAAAGCGGATGTGTGGGTAATGGAAGAACCGACAAAAAGAGGTTCCGGACAAGTCAACAGATCAATTGAACAGCAAAGAACCAAGTACGGAAGTAGTTTGGATGCCACGGCGGCAGCCTACTCGCACCAAGTTTACAGAATTGACGAATTTTTGCGATTTAGAAAAGTGTTAAGGGAAGAAAATAAAATCATCATTCGAAGCAGAAGTGAAGAATCGGCATGTTATCAGATTTTTGATCAAGAATTCATCCCCAACGGCATATCAAGGCAAGAATATATAAATCTTCCCGGACATAAAATCTCTTTTGCAAATCCCCCAACCCATATATTTATTGTTTGCGCCAATGAGAACTGGTCAAAAGAGCAATTTCTAGAATTAAAAAGAGAAAGGAGCGGAGGAAGATTAATTGACGACCATGAAGCGAATGTTAATTACCAATTACTTGTAAATAAAAGGTATTCGACAAATTGGATTGATGAATTTTATGCTGAAGCCTGTGGAATTCACGGTTCGCAACCTCCAGTAATAATCAAATTCGATATTTACGACACAAGAGATGAAATCAAAAGAAAAATGTCAGAAAAAATTAATTCTATTTTAAACTATGGACAATAATTTCCAACCGACAATTCTAGCGCACAGCAAGGGTAGCGTCATTCTCAATATTTTACAGACAATTGAAATAGCGGCAAGAACTTGCTACAAATCGCATGATAAAATTACAGATGATAGCGCAGAAAAATTAATTAAAGCGCTGGTTATGCGCGGGCATGAAAGCGTCATAGAGCATTCATGGCTTGTTTTTTCTTTTGACAAAAGCAAATTTGATGCAAGATATTTAAAGGAATACTTCTGCAAAGTATTTCTTACCAACAATTTACTTGTACTTACAGAATCAAACCAAAATTTCGTCCTTAGCGGAAATTGCAGAATGTTCAGAGACTATTTCAGAAAACTTAAGAATCCAACCGAGGAAGATATATTCATTTTAAATGAACTCAAGGAAAAAATTAAAATTATTTTTGATGATATTTCATTGACGTCAAATTTAACATCAATAGAAGGAATAAATTTTTCTCCTGAGATCCAATACAACCCTGAAGAAAAAATGAAGCACTGGTGGGCTGCCGTCAGAATGGTCGGTTCGAGAGCTTTCACACATCAACTAGTAAGACACAGGCGATGCGCCTTTTCGCAAGAGTCACAAAGATACTGCGATGAAAGCGGATTTTTTTCAAACAGTTATTATATTATTCCTCCGACTATAGAAGAGGCCAACCTATCGGGTGATTTTAAAAATAAACTAAACCAAATAAACAGCTGGTACCTGGAAACTAAAACAATGCTTTCTGATTCAGGCAAAAAGTTGGTAAATGAAGACGCCAGATTTCTACTGCCAAATGCCGTAGCCTCAGAAATAGTTATGTCATGTAACCTTGAAGAGTGGTGGTGGTTTTTCAAAATGCGCTGCGATATACACGCTCAATGGGAGATTAGACAAATTGCCTTGGAAATATTACTTAAATTCAAACAAATTTTTCCTGACTGTTTTGACAATATTGAAATTGCCCCTGACGGCATGAGCGCTACACCTAGTCAATAGTTATCCACAACTTAAAAAACCTCCATTTGGACGGTTTTTTATTTCATTTGCCATTTTCTTTTTTTAAGTTTAAAATACATCAAATACTTACCTTGGCTATAAGCCAGCTAAATTACTAATTATGATAAAAGACCAATTTTTCTTTAAAATGGAAAGTTTGGGCATTGCTTTAGCTTACGGAGATGTTCGCCTTAAAACCGGCTACAGCGAATTAATGCCTGATTCCATAGATATTGAATCAAAGTTTTCTAAAAAAATTGGACTTAAAATTCCCATAGTTAGCGCGGCCATGGATACCGTCACGGAAAATAAAATGGCAATTGCCGTAGCAAAAGAAGGCGGTCTTGGAATAATCCACAAAAATCTATCCATTGAACAGCAAGCTTCCGAAGTTTCAAAAGTAAAATTCCATTTAAACGGCTTCATCAATAAACCAATTTGCGTAAGCGATGAAGATACCATTGAAGAAATTCTAATTAAAAAAATTGAAAAAGGATATACTTTCAACAGTTTTCCTGTTTTAAATTTTGAAAATAAACTTATCGGATTAATTACAAAAAATGATCTTGATTTTTGCGAAGACCAAAATATCAAATCAAAGGAACTAATGACGCAAGAAATAATAACTGCGCCAGTCGGAACATCAATAGAGCAAGCATACCAGTTAATGAAACTGCATAAGAAAAAAATACTTCCTTTAGTCCATCAGAACGGACTTTTAGCCGGAATATTTGTCTTCAGTGATGTTAAAAGGATAAAATTCGGCAGTCACGCAAATTACAATATCGATGAAAATGGACAACTTAGAGTCGGAGCAGCGATTGGCGTCGGCAAAGAAGCCATAGACAGAGCAATAAAGTTAATCGAAAAAGGCGCAGACGTTATTGTAATCGACACTGCGCACGGTGATTCAAAGCCAGTTTTTGACACTCTATTAGAGCTTAAAAGAAATTTTTATAATATCGACATAGTCGTCGGGAACGTTTCTGAACCAAGATCAGTCGAAAGATTAATAGTAGCAGGCGCAGATGGCATAAAAATAGGACAAGGTCCGGGATCTATCTGTACAACCAGAATAATTGCAGGAGTAGGAACACCTCAAGTAACAGCAATTTATAATGCAGGCAAAGCGGCTAAGGGTTCTGGAGTGCCAATTTGCGCCGATGGAGGACTTACTTATTCAGGAGATATCGCCATAGCCATTGGCGCCGGAGCTCATAGCGTAATGATGGGATCAATGATTGCAGGTACTGACGAATCTCCAGGCGATCTTGTTTTTTGGCAAAACAGGCAATGGAAAGGCTATCGCGGAATGGGATCATTGAAAGCCATGGAAACAAATAAAGGATCTAGAGAAAGATATGGTCAACAAAAAACGGGAAAAGACGAAATTGTTCCTGAAGGCATAGAAGGATTAGTGCCATACAAAGGCAACTTGCATGGAGCCATGATCCAATATATTGGCGGCTTGAAAAGAGGTATGGGCTATGTTGGCGCTAAAAATATTGAAGATATGAGAGAAATTTCTGATTTTTACAGAATAACAAATGCAGGGCAAAAAGAATCTCATCCTCATAACATTGAGATTACTCATCAAGCGCCCAATTATTCGCCTGATAATAATTGATTTTTTAGGTGAAAAGTGTTAAAATTCAAAAGTAATACTAAAAATACCTGCAAATATGCCAAAATATATTCCGGTTATAGGCATGGAAATCCATGTAGAGCTCAAGACCGAAAGCAAGATGTTTTGTCCATGCAAAAATGGATATTATTTACAAGATGAACCAAATAAAAACATTTGTCCGATTTGCATGGGTCATCCTGGAACACTGCCGGTAATAAACAGGCAAGCGTTAGAATGGACTATTCTTGTTGGCTTGGCTTTAAATTGTAAAATTGCAAAAACGACAAAATTTGACAGGAAAAATTATTTTTATCCTGACTTACCCAAAGGATATCAAATCTCCCAATACGATCAGCCACTGACATTTGACGGATATCTTAAAGTCGGCAAAAAAAATATCGATATAATCAGAATCCATCTTGAAGAAGACACCGGAAAATTAATGCATGAAAAAGAAGGCGCGCTAGTTGATTTAAGCAGAGCCTGCACTCCGTTAATGGAACTTGTAACAAGCCCAACTATTGAATCCGCCCAAGAAGCCAAAGAGTTTTGCCAAAACTATCAACAAATCCTAAGATATCTTGAAGTTTCAGATGCTGATATGGAAAAAGGACAAATGAGATGTGAAGCTAATGTGTCTTTACAGGAGGCTGGAAAATTTGTCATTGATAATAATGAAGTTAAAGCCCTTCTAGAATATGAACTTAATCCAAAAGTAGAACTAAAAAATATTAATTCTTTCAGATCGTTAGAAAGAGCCATAGAGTTCGAAATCAAAAGACAAACAAAAGCATTAGAAAGCGGAGAAAAGCTAGTACAAGAAACAAGAGGATGGGACGATTCAAAAGCATCAACCTTCACTCAAAGAATAAAAGAAACGGCAGCTGATTATAGGTATTTTCCTGAACCCGATCTGCCTCCAATTGAAATATCAGATGAACTTATAACTAAGCTAAAATCTACTCTGCCCGAACTGCCGGAGAAAAAGTTAGATAGGTTTGTAAAACAATATCAATTTGATATTGAATCTGCAAAAATTTTGGTTTCAGACAAAAATATTGCTTCATACGCCGAGCAAGTTTATTCTGAGTTAATCGGTTGGCTTGATTCGCTTCCGGAAGTTGAAGGAACGGCAAAAGAAATTTTAGAAAAAGAAGGAAAAAAACTGGCTAAAGTTGTAAGTAATTGGTTAATTAACAGGTTGTTCAAACATCTAAACGAGCATAAGGTTAAAATTATCCAATGTAAAATTACAGCAGAAAATTTTGCCGAATTTTTATCCATGATCTACTTGAATAAGATTAACAATCTAGCCGCTCAGGAGATTTTAAACGTGATGTTTAAGACAGGAGAAGCTCCCACAAAAATTATGGAAGAAAAAAATCTTGCTCAAGTGGAAAATTTCGAAGAGCTGGAAATTATTATTGATAAAATAATCAGTGAAAACACAAAAGCCGTTGAAGATTTTAAAGCAGGCAAGGAAGCTTCTTTCAAATACCTCGTAGGGCAGGCAATGGCAGCAACAAAAGGCAAGGCTAATCCCGCAACAATCAACAAAATTCTACAAAAAAAACTTTCATAAAAATATGCCTCTTTTCGGCTCAAGCCGCAGTCAACAATTTACGCCCAAGCAAGTTAAATTATCAGATCTTTATAAATTTTCTTCTTCTTCCAAAACCGCACCAAACACTGTTTTAAACGCAGCCAGACAAGGTTTAAAAAATGCGGGATTTTCTGATTTGGAAATATCAAAAATTGTAACTAATGATGCCAAAATACCGGTACAAAGAATGAAAGAAGTGGTAAGTGAACTCAATAAATGCAAAGTTTTCGGCTTTGATAAGCAGGATCCCGACATCTTCGTAAAAAATTATCTAAACAAAGAAAGAGTTAAAGCCCAAAACATTGCAAGAATTAGAAAAGAACATATGCTGGAAGCAAGAGACGAAGATTTGGGAACTTCTTCATCTTTAAATAACTTAGGAAAAGGCTCCGCAACATCATTAAATAACCAAGGCGTAAGCCCAAATCTTGGAAAAACAGAGGTGAAGCCTATGTCATCCCCTCCTCGGATAAATTTAAAATTTTAATATGTTTAAAGAAAGCGAATTTTTTCCTAAATTTTCTGAAGAAAGAAAAAGTCCAAATGAAATTTTTTACAATAGAACTGATTTAGATAGTGTGAATATAATGGAAAGTGATTTAATAGACACATTAAAAGAAGTGTCTGGAGAGCAAGATGATCCTGAATAGCCTTAGGGCTATTTTTTTAAAAATCCATTTATTTCCGACTTTGCTTGATTTAAATTAGTTATCCAGACTATTTCCTGATTTCTTTTAAACCATGTAATTTGTCTTTTGGCAAAATGATGAATTGCGTTTTTTAACTGCTCAAACATTTCTTCATATTTTATTTGACCACGCAAAAATCTTGATGCATATCTGTACTCTAAACCAAATTGATCCAATCTTTTCCAACTCACACCCTTATCGCGAAGCATATTTACTTCTTTAACCATTCCTTCAGTCAACCTAGTCTCCAAACGCTTATCAATTTTTTTATAAATTTCCAAAAGCGGAAGATCAACCCCTAAAACTAAAAAATCCAAATCAGGCTTAATCATATTTTGTTCTGATTTTTTTTTGCCTGTTTGATAATATATCTCTAACGCACGCTGAACTCTGCGACGGTTCTTTTTATCAATAACATTATAAGTATTTTTATCAATTTTTTGCAGTTTGAGTAATAATTGACTCAAGCTCATTTTATCCAACCTCTTTCTTATTTCTGATAAATTTTTGTTTTCTATTTGGGCAAAATTAATTCCCTTAACTACGGCATCTATGTATAATCCGGTCCCGCCGACTAAAAAGGGCACTTTTCCTTTCTTCTGTATACTAGCTATGGCCCTGTAAGCCATTTTTTGGTATTTTGCGACGTTAAACGCGGTTTTAGGGCTAACTATATCAATTAAGTGATGTGGCACATTTCTGGGCTCTTTTTTAGACCTTATCTCATATTCAGCCAAATCTTTTCCTGTGCCAATATCCATCCCTTTATACACTTGCCTACTGTCAGCCGAAATTATCTCGCCATTAAAAATAGAGGCTAGCCTTACGGCTAACTTTGTCTTTCCGGTCGCTGTCGCTCCAAGTATGACAACTACTTTTTTATTTTTTTCTTGCATATTTTAGCTCAAAAATATATAATTATTTTAATTAATAAAATTAAAAATATGATTACAGTAGTGATTACGTACGTTATTAGCTTGCTTTTAGAATCCATTCTTATCGGTGTTGCAAGTTTTGGAATTGTAAAAAAATTAAAGTTAAAAAATTATCTTGTCTTTGCTACAATACTTTCTTTTATACTTATCGTAATTCTAACTAATTTGTGGTATCCGGCATTTTTAGCGATGGATTTAACAGTTACCATAAACAATAAAGAAATTGCTGATTTTATTGGTACTTCAAATATCGGCATGGAAGTTATGGAACTTGGTACTGATTGGTTTAGTATTATTTCCTACTTTATCCAAACAATAATTGCTTACTTGGTAGGATGTAAAATAATAGGAAAAAAAATTTCCTAGGCAAATAATCCCCAACTGCTTACTTTATTTATTTTAACATTAAAAAA
>CAYGKC010000002.1:17829-38841 GCA_964350585.1 uncultured Gammaproteobacteria bacterium | reverse complement strand
TTTCCTAGGCAAATAATCCCCAACTGCTTACTTTATTTATTTTAACATTAAAAAATTTTCCCACTAAATTTTTATCGCCTTTAAAGGTTACTATCTTGTATGTTTCGGTCTTACCGATGCAATTCCAATTTTTGTAATTTTCAACCAAAACTCTTACTTCCCTATCTATATATTTTTTATTATTCGCCAAGGCTGTTTTCTTCAGCAGTTCATTTAAAGTCTCTTTCCTTCTTGTTTTTTCTGCAGGCGCAACATTGTCATTTAATTTTGCCGCTTTTGTATTTTTCCTAGAAGAATATTCAGAAATATAGGCCATATGGAATTGAACTTCTTTAAAAACTTTCAAAGTATTTTGAAACTGTTTTTTTATTTCCCCCGGAAAGCCTACTATTATATCGGTTGAAATCATGATTTCAGGAACTTTTTTTCTAGCTAAGGCAATAATCCTCAAAAATTTCTTAGCGCTGTATTTGCGATTCATAGCTTTTAAAATATCATCGTCACCTGATTGTAGCGGTAAATGCAAATGCGGGGTTATATGTTTTCCCGTTTTAATGATTTCAATCAGTTCCTTTGATAAATCCTTTGGATGACTTGTGAGAAATCTTAACCGCCACTCTCCGGGAATGTTATCAATCTGTTTTAACAAAGAGATGAAGTCGTATCTTCCACTTTTGTATGAATTTACATTTTGGCCCAGCAAAGTAATTTCTTTATATCCATTTTTTACCAACGATTTACATTCGGAAATGATATCTTTTGACAAACGTGATATTTCTCGACCGCGAACATAAGGCACAACACAATAAGAGCAAAAATTATTACAACCGGTCATTATAGGTATATAAGCCTGAAATGAAGACTTGTGTTTCGATGGGAGGTTTAAATAATCATTAATGCCAGTTGTTTGTTTTTTATCTAACAACAACATTGCCGGTAGTTTATTAATTTCTTTTATGCCGACAAGCAGGTCAAACAAATTGCCAAACTTCTTTTTATCTGACTCCATGACACAACCCGTCAAAATAGTTTTTAAAGTTCCTTGTTTTCGCCTCAGTTGCCAATTATGCGCTTTTCCATATACCCTGTCAACTGCCGATTTTCTAATAGAACAAGCAACAACAGCAACTAAGTCAGCTGATGTTTCGCTATCCGTTTTAATATAGCCCAGATCATTAAAAATAGTTTCCAACTTTTCACCATCGGAGTGATTCATTTGGCATCCTAAAATGTAAATGAAGTATTTTTTATTATTTTTTGACATAAAGGGATTTTAACAAAAAAACCGCCATTTTTCAATGGCGGCGATATTCTTATATTACTGATTTATTATGACTTTAATTCTACTTGCTTTATCGGGAAATGATTGTTTCCAATAAGGTGAAATACTTATCTCAACCTTCTTAACTACTCCGGAATTAGCCAAATATTCTTTTACTTCATCGACAGTTTTAGATGTAAAATGATGCGTACTTAGTAAATCATTAGAGGAATCTACATAAGCTTTTACATTGTAAGATAATTTAATAGTCTGAGATTCTTGCGTTGAGGCTTCTAAAATTGAATATTTTAATGATTCCTTAGCAAAAGTTCCGGTGTTTAATCCTTCGAAAGTCGATTGTTTTATTTTTTCTTCAATTAAAGCCAAGAGTGAATTGTCATCCAAAGAAAGATACTTAATTCTTACTTTCATTTTCATTTGCAATTTTTCTGAAACATCGCCTATTTTTTTATCTGTTGTTACTTCAAGTATTTCGGAAATTGTTCCATCTCCATCACTTAGTCCAAGTTTTAATCTTGCGTTTTCCACTAACTCTTTAACCAAATCTTGCTTGGCCCTGTTAATATCACTTTCAGCAACAACCTTAACCTCTGATGGGCCATAAGCTAATGATGTTTCCGCAACGGCGTAAATACTTGGCTGTAAACTTTTTGCTAATTTAATAATTGTTAAATTGCCAGGAGCTATAGCTGTAAAATTGTTATTATCTGCCGGATATACTCCAACTACAACACTTTTTCCAGCCGGAACAGTAACATCTCTATCAATCCTTACGATCAATCCGCTTTCAGCTTGTAACTGTGTTGTTTTGACCAAACTTTGTGATTTATTGCTATTATTTACAATTTTAACCGATCCGATAGATTTTCCATCATTACTTCTAGTACTTAAAACATCGATA
This sequence comes from uncultured Gammaproteobacteria bacterium, assembly GCA_964350585.1. Classification (GTDB taxonomy): domain Bacteria; phylum Patescibacteriota; class Patescibacteriia; order 2-01-FULL-39-33; family 2-01-FULL-39-33; genus JBAYJM01. The sequence goes on along the minus strand of CAYGKC010000002.1, from coordinate 36,658 downwards.
GTTTTTGTTCCTTCAACAATTTCAGTCATTAAACTTCCGATTATTGTATCCGTACTGCTTGTTGCCAAAGTGGTGCTACTAACCACAGTAGCATTGAAATTCAAATTTATATCCTGTTCTTCAGGGGTGACTATAATTGCTCCTTGGCTGTAAAATAACAAAAAAATAGCACAAAGGATCATAGCTGTAAAAATAATAAAAAAAATAGAAATGTTTCTGTATAAATTTATTTTGGGCATAATATTTTAAATTTATTACTTTAACTATTCCAAGAAAGGCAACCGATCTTAAATTAGCCAATTAATATTCTCTTTAATAATATTATAACACTATATTTTCCATTAAACAATGGATTCGTCGCCTAAAATTTCTTTTATTTTTGAAATTGAAGTATCATTTTGCATAATGCGCAAATTTGTTGTAATTTTTTCTATCCCACTATCTTTTTTAACCAGCAATTCAATTTTATTGTTTCCCGGATTTTCAGATATAATTGACATCAATTTTTTTGAAAGATCAATGTCTAAGGGATAATTCAAAGAAATGGACATTTTCACCCCTTCAGTGTCAATATCTTTTTTCTTTGCATAATAGTTTTTTCTGCCGTCAGAAACTGCCAATAAAAAAGTATTAAAAACATCTCTCATATTTTCCTTTGTTAAAATCATAGCCCTTTCACATAAAATTTTTACTTCATCATCCTTATCTGAAATTGTTCCACCACAAACTATAATGTTATCAACTTGCCAAACCTGCTGATTCTGTTCCAAAACCCTTGGAAAAACCAGAATTTCTACATCACCTATGCCGTCTTCAAGTTTTACAAATAACATAGTCTGATTCTTTTTGGTAAGTATTTTTTTGACCAGTGTAATTATCCCGCCTACTCGCACTTGTGAGCCGGATACGCAATTTTTTAATCTTGAACAGTCAGTTACAAAGTTTTGCATCAGCTGTGACATCTCATGCATTGGATGTTCTGAAACATAAAGGCCAAGAAATTCTTTCTCCCAGCTTAGCTTTTGTTTTTTATCCAATTTTGGAGCATCAGTCAATTTTAAATTGGAAATTTTTATCTCAGGAATGTTCATAAACAAATTATCCTGACCGGATATCTCTTGTTTATTGGTTTCTTGAATAAAATTCAAAATCTTATCCATGTTTTCAAGCATTTTATTTCTTTCTTCCAAACTGTCCAAATAACCTGACTTTATCATTGAATCCAAGGATCTTTTGTTTAAATCTTTAGATTTTACCCTTGTAAGAAAGTTCTCCAAGTTTTCAAAACGCCCGTTTGTTTTTCTTTCTTTTATTATTTCTTTAATAATATTTTCTCCCAAACCTTTTATGGCCATCATACCAAAACGAATACGGGGTTTATTTTCTTTTAAACTTTGCGCAACAACCGTAAATGTAGAAAAGCTCTCATTAATATCGGGCGGCAGAACTTCTATACCCATTTGCCTGCATTCTTCCGCTTCAATTCCAATTCTATCCGAATTCTGCTGATCGGCTGTTAAAAGAGCAGCCATGAATTCGGCAGGATAGTTAGCTTTTAAATAAGCTGTTTGGTAAGCAATTAAAGCGTAACAGGCGGCGTGAGAACGATTAAATCCATAAGCGGCAAAAGGCAAAATGAATTCCCATATTTTTTTGGAAATTTTCGGATCTATTCCATTTTTTACCATGCCATTTATCATTTTATCTTCTTGCGCATCCAAAAGCTCTTTAATTTTCTTTCCCACCGCTTTCCTTAAAATATCTGCTTCACCATATGAAAATCCCGCCACTTCTCGGGCAATTTGCATAAGCTGCTCCTGATACACAGCAACTCCATATGTTTTCTCTAAAATCGGTTTTAATTTTTCATGCAAATAATGAGGTTTTTTTCTTCCATGCTTGCCAGCTATATAATCTGGAATATATTCCATTGGCCCGGGACGATACAATGCAACCATTGCTATAATATCTTCCAAATCAGTGGGAATAAGTTGTTTCAAATATCTTTTCATGCCGGAACTTTCAAACTGAAATACTCCGGTTGTTTTTCCTTCTTGGAATAATTTTATTGCACCCTCATCATTAAGAGGAATTTTTTCTATATTTATTTTTATTCCATGTATCTTTTCAATAATGTTTATAGTCTGCTCTATTATGGTAAGGTTAGACAAGCCTAAAAAATCCATTTTTAGAAGCCCTAAATCCTCAACAGAATGACCTTCATATTGCACAACGATCGATTCTCCGCTTCCATATTGCCGTGGAGCATAGTTATCAACGGCTTCGGGAGTAATTACCACTCCGCAAGCATGCGTTGAAGCATGTCTAACAACGCCTTCCAATCTTTTAGCAATTGTAATCAGCCTTTTTCCATCTTCATCATTTAATATCTCCTTAAATTCAGGCACTGTTTCAATCGCCTCATTAAGATTGCAACCGGCCGGAATTAATTTAGCAACTTTATCACAATAACTGTATGGCAAGCTCATTACCCTACCCACATCCCTGATAGCATTTCTTGCAGCCATTGTTCCAAAGGTAATAATCTGCGCCACATGATCTTGCCCATATTTTTCACTCACATACTTTAAAACATCGTCCCGCCTGGTATCGGCAAAATCAGTATCAATATCAGGCATTGATATACGTTCCGGATTTAAAAATCTTTCAAAAAGCAAATTATATTTGACCGGATCAATGTCAGTAATTTTTATTAGATATGACACAAGACTTCCCGCTGCGGAGCCTCTGCCGGGACCTACAACAACGCCATTGTCCTTTGCCCAGTTTATAAAATCGGAAACAATCAAAAAATAACCCGCATATCCGGTCTTTTCAATAACCGATAATTCATATTCCATTCTTTCTCTTATCTCAGAGGTTATACTATCTCCAAATCTTTGCACTAAGCCTTTTTCGCATAATTCTTCGAGATATGATTCAGCGGTTTTATTATCTGGCAAAGGAAAATTTGGCAGAATGTTTTTTCCCAATTCCAGTTCTAGATTACATTCTTCTGCTATTTTTAAAGTATTCTCAATAACTTCAGGATGGCCAGGAAAGGAATCAATCATTTCTTCTGGCGTTTTAAAGGACCAATCTTCACCCATCATAGTCATTCGATCTGGATCGGAAAGCACCTTTTTCATTTGAATACAAAGCAAAACATCCTGAGCAAAATCATCTTCAGTATTAATATAATGAACGTCATTTGTTGCAATAACCGGAAGGTTAAGTTCTTTGGATAATTTAAAAATTCTCTCATTAACAGTTTTCTGCTTATCAATTGAGGGATTATGCTGAACTTCCAAATAAAAATTTCCTTCTCCGAAAAGATTCCTATATTTCTCAATCATTTCATAAATTGCCGTTTCATTTTCAGATAAAATGTGATTGGAAAGCTCTCCGCCCAAACAAGCAGTTGAGCAAATTATCCCTTCATGATATTTTTGCAAAAGTTCAAAGTCAATTCTTGGCTTGTAATAAAAACCATCTAATTGAGCTATACTAGTTAATCTTGTTAAATTCTGATAGCCGATTTTGTTTTTAGCCAACAAGATCAAGTGATATGGCTTTTCATCAATTTTAGGACGTTTATTCAAGTGTCCATTTCTGGCAACATATGCTTCTACGCCTACTATAGGCTTTATCCCAGCCTTTTTTGCTTTTTTATAAAATTCAATCGCGCCAAACATTACCCCGTGATCAGTCAAAGCTAAAGCAGGCATATTGCAATCAATAGCTTTTTTTATTAAATCGTCAACTTTTCCCAAGCCGTCTAAGAGGGAGTAGTGAGAATGAGTATGAAGATGGACAAAAGACATTATTGTTCTATAAAAAGACAAAAACCCCTATATTTTGAGGTTCTAATTCTATTAATAACCAATTTTATTATAAAACATTTAATCTTTAAAAACAACGTGTTAAAAACTCGGCAGACGAACGTTTGGTCGTTTGCCGAGAGGCGGGAGCTACCTTTGCCACCAAAACAAGGATTTGTAATTTGCTCGATATACCCAGAAAGAACCGCTTATCTTCCTTCTGTCCAAAAAACCTGTTCTAATCCAGATACTTCCTCCTTCAAGAAGTTTTTGAACCTGGATTTGCGTCAACCTCTTAAGGGGAATGTCTTCAAAGCTTACTTTCATCTGTCCCCTTTTTTTGATGAGCGTTGTGTCTAGGCAAAAACGCCTTTGAAGTTCACACAGGGTCTGCGCTTGATCAAGTCCTTGAGTTTTGCACCAGCCAATGAATTGGCAGATGGTAAACCTCGGGATATTGGCCAAACCATTGGACTTGTGATAATCGAGCATACTGCGCTGGACAAAAGCATCCAGTATTGCATCAATGTCCTTTCCCTTTGACTTTTGGTGAGTAGCCATCTGACACCTCCTTTGCCTGTAAGATCAGGACAAATGGATGGATGTACAGATAAATTTTATAATACCCTACATATTATTTATAACTCTTTAAATGAGTATTTGCAATTGTTTGTCAATATAAATATCCACAGCCCTTAGGTTGTGGATATTTTATATAAAAACCTACTTTAAAATTATATTAAAAGATTGATCCTTGCCTGCTCGGCTTATTAATATTTCTACTTTATTTCCTGTATTAAAATTATTTATAGCTTCGGATAAGCTCATAAAAGAATTCAATTCATAATCATTTACTTTTTTTATTATGTCACCAGCAAGTATTTTTCCATACGCATCACTTGTTTTTAAAACATCAACAACATATGCTCCTTTTTCAGCATACTTTTGAAGACCCTCTGTAGCAGAAATATCCTTATAGTTAATTCCTAATTCAGGCCTGCTTATTTTTTTTCCAACTAACACATCATTTATTGTCCTTGCAAAGTAATCAGCGGGAATTATTTCATCATTTACAATAATACCCACTACTTCACCTTTCATATTAGCGACAATCGCGCCATTATATTCCTTATTGAATTTTATATTTAAATAAATTCTTTTTGAAAAAGTGTCAGAATTCTGATTTATTTCTTTTTCGGTATCAAATTTATAACCGATTTTAACTATGTTGGCAATTTCCATTTTACTCCTTTTACTTACCACAACCACAGTTTGACCCAAGGATAAATCCTTAGATTTGCCGATACCAACAACTGGCAAATTTTTAGCATCTATCTTTCCAAAAACAATGTTTGTTGCCTTATCCGTAACAACCGGATTAAAATCGTATTCTTTTAGCTGATAACCTATTGCCTGATAAGTAGTTGAAGCATTACTAACTGAATTTTGCGTGGTAATAATCCATCCATCAGAGGTTAAAACAATTCCTTGTCCCAAAAAGTTAGAATCTGCATAACCTTGAACGGCTTTTAGCTTTGGATACAAATTAATTAAGGCAGGAAGCAGTACATTTTCCAATTGTTTAATCTGGACATCTTGCTGTATGACAACATTTCTAGGCTGATCAATTATTATTCTTTCTGCATTCCTGTTATCTATGTCATAACTTGAAAGAAAAGGTATTGAGCCGGAAATTAAAAGAAATAAAGCTATAAGACCAGAAATGCTTCCACAGAATATTGAAATAACAATAATAACAATAATTCCCCAATTAAATTTTTTCTTTTTTATGGGTTTTAAAGAGTTTGCAATTTCTAATTGATCGCTTGGTAAAATATTTTCTTCCATACTATATCCATTGGCTTGTGGCCAAAATTATTATTAATAAAACTGATGCAAAAGAAACATGTTTAATAATATCTTTTCGCACTAGGTTTCCCGAAAGAGCTCGCAGAAAAAAGGTAAGGAGCAAATAATACAAAATTGCCATAAAAGCGCCCAAGGCATAAAAGCCGGTTGGCATATAAAACATTACAATAAATATTTCTGCCATTATCAGAGTTATTGCAACAATGTAAAGTAAATTTTTTCTTAAACTGCTTTCATGCAACATAAGCATAGGGAAATTTAGGATCAAAGAAACCAGAATAAAGATTAGAACCGCTGCCCAAGCAGGAAAAGCAATAAAAATGTTTAAATTAAGAAGAACTGCTGATACTATAAATATTACTGCAATATTTACATAAGCTATAATGCTTTTTATATCAATAAAAAAAGTTTTTAATGTCTCATAGACAAAGTGAAGTATTGCATAAAGCAACACCAAAAGCAAGAAAGGCCATAAAATCCAAAATATATTTATCATCAAATAGTTAGTCATGACTATCATAAGAGACATGCCGGCTGAGATAAATAAAACACTATACAAGTAAAGTGATATTAATATTTTTGCCTTAGTCTTATTTTTAAGCCAAAGTAAAATAAAATAAACCAAATTTATTGCCAATAAAATTGCTAAAAGCCAATACCAGTTATCGGGAAAAGTAAAAAGAAGCCTTAAATTAATTAAGTAAACCAAAGGTATTAAAAAAGGAAAAATAATAATAAAAAAAAATATCATAAACTATTTATTTCTTCTCTTAACTTGTTTATTTTTGCCATTTCCAACTCCAACTCACCTTTTTGCGATCCGATTATTATTCTTTGAATCTTATCCAAGGTTAAAATTGCCTCTAAATGATTTTCCTTATATTTAGAAGGAACCATAAGCATAAGCAACTTATCTTTCACTATTTCTGTTTTTTCTGATAAATCAGCAGATAAAGAATCCGCCAAATAATCATTTATCAAAACTGAAAAGCTGTCTTTATATTCTTTTTCTAATACTAATGGATCCCTATAAGATTCAATTAAGCCCTCTTTTTGTTCCACTATATTACTAAAATCCATCATTAAAATCAATAGACCCAATAGCAGTAAAGCAATAATGATTATTATTAAAACAAGACGCTTTTTAAAGCTAAAGTTCTTGTAATTGCATTTTTCCATTTTTAAAAAATTATTGAAATAACTGCAAATAATAAAAATACCACAAGAAGAGTAAGCAAGCTAGAACCCAAAAATGTCAGTGCTTGCTGATACTTTTTGTTAAGCAAAAAATATACGGGCACGCCAAAAATAATTATACCCGTTATTGATACGCTAATTACCAAAAGAATTACAAATGCGACTAAGCCTAAAGCCATCAACGGTGAATTTGCGGGAAAAATAGCTCCCGCAGAAAGCACAAAAAGAGAAATAATGATAATATAGGCTGCCTCTATTAATCCGGCAATAATGCCTTTATTAACAATTTCTCGAATCTGAACTTCCTTCGATTTGAAGAAAAGCATGGGTTTTTATTTTATTTTTAGATATTAAAAGATTGCTTTAAATCAATTTCAACCCAATCATCCTGGCTTTCATCCCACTTAAAAGCTTTTAAAGTGTGACTAAATTCTGTTTCAGAATAAACATACTCAACATCAGTGAAAGAACCTATTCTTCTTGAACCGTGAGTTACCTTGTCAATCACAATGGGCTTGATCCAAAACTCCAATTTCATCAACCCCAAAGGCCCCTTAAAGGTTAAAGTTTCCTTTTCTCCCTTTTCAGGTTCCTCCAACTTTTCTGTTATTAATTCCGCATCCTTGAATTGATCAAGAAGCTGTCCTTTGATTTCTTTCCATTTATCTGGACTCATAATAATGGATTATTTTTTATTTAAATTAAAAAATACCACCAGCCACGGCAAATGCTATTACCATCACAAAAAAAGACCCGACTAGTAGAAGTATAAACAAAGCCAACAGTATTTTTTTCCAAACCTGCATCTTGTCTGAAACAATACTTGTATCCTTCTTGATTTGTTTAAGTCTTTTCCATATTAGATAGCCGTAAATCAACCACAATGAATTAACAAAATAACTAATAATAAAAGCAACTAGCAGAAGCAGTAATCCGCCTAAAATAGTCAAGCCGGTAATAAGCCAAGATGGAGATGTCATAGCCAACAACTCCATTCCCGATTCTTGGAATAAGTTTCGAAAGACTGAAAAAATTAGTAAAAAGAAAAATATAATTAAAGCCCTTGCCAAAACAGTCCACCAAAAACCTTTGACTAAGTCAGAACTTGCACGAAAGGACTGACCGGGACTAGTGCCTTCAAGAGTCACAGCAAAAATTCCGAAAGAAAAATAAATAATCAAAATAATTGCAGGAATTATAAAGAAAATAAATCCAACAGCTATAAGTATGCCAAAAAGCACCATCCAAAAAAATAATCGCCAAAAAACATCTGCTCCCTTTTTAAAAGCGTCCTTTGCGGGCAAGTCACTATCTATTACATTAATTGCAGCTGCATTTGCCACTACTGAAATGTAAATAATAATAATAGCGCCAATAATCATTGCTGCGCCGTAAAGCAATCCGAAAAAAACTTTCGCGCCAAGAGAAATATTCGCTATAGTTATGAAGGTATAAAAAGACTCTCCGGTAACAGCCAAAAGAATTCCCAAAGACCCAACCAAAGCAGGAAAAAACAATACAAACCAAAACAGCTTTTTCCAGCGAGTTAAAAATATTTCGTAGGATTGCCTTAGCAGATTAAATCCGCCTTCAATTTTTTCTTGCATAAACAATTTATTAATAAAATTATATCACTTATATCTTTTATCTACAATTAATTAAGATCTAATTGAGAACTCACAACCACAATAGTTTTGCCTATAAAAAATGTGATTACAGCTGAATTCCATTGCCTTTTTAAATCCGTCGTTTTTTTTCCAATCCTTTGCCAAAAAACCCACGCCTCTTTCCTCTGATAGACGCTCCCCTATCTCTATAATATCCTTTGCGCTTTTGTGAGGACTTATAGTCAAAGTAGTAGAGAAAAAATTATAGCCGTTTTGAATTGCATAATTTGCCGTATTCTCAAGTCTCGATCTGTAACAAACAAGACATCTCCTGCCTTTTTCTTTTTCATTTTCCATTCCTTTAACAAGTTCCAGCCATTTCAAATGATCATACTCAGATTCAACAAAAAACAATCCTTCTTCTTTAAAGAATTTCTCCGCCTCATCTCTGCGCTTTTGATATTCTGCCAACGGAAAAATATTTGAGTTATCATAAAAAATCGTAACTCGGAATTCGTCCTTTAAATTTTCAGCCAAAAAACCGCTGCATGTCGCGCAACAAGTATGAAGAAGCAGTTTCGGTTTTATTAAATCATTTTCCATTTAGTCAATAAAAAAAGTAATACTTTTTATTAAATATTTATTTTAATTCTTAAATAAACAACTACGCCTTAAAAACCTCGTCTCCTTCCTTTACGGGCTCAATAACTTTGAAACCGACTGATTCACCTTGATTGGCAACATCAACATTGTTATGGTCTATTTGCATTGAATCAATAGTCTGTTCAAATTCGTTTTCGGAACTTTTTATTACAATATTATCTCCAATTTTAAGCTGACCATCGACAATCTGTATAACCGCTACTCCGATTTTATCAAAATAATGAGTTATTTTTCCTACTAACTGCATTTAAATCACCTCCTTAACTATTTAAGAAATGTTTTTGGAAGTTATCAGTGAATTCGCCTCTTCTAAAATCTGCTTTAAATTTTTGAATTTCAAATATCTTAAAGCGCTTTTATAATCCATCCAAGCATAACCGTTAATCACTTCATGTTTGCCGACCTTATCGGTTATATCTACCGGAGCATCAGCAGGTGCCTGAGCCAAATACAATATCAAATCCTTTTTTATCAATTCGGAAACACCCTCCCTATCCTGCTTAAAGAAAAAGTGAGTTTGCTGGCGCCAATTTGGAATCAACTGAATATTATTCAAGCCAGTTTCTTCAGACAATTCCCTTAACGCGGCTTCGGTTTCACTTTCACCTTCCTCGATGCCGCCTTTAGAAAAATTCCAATAATTGCCATGAAGATATAAAAGCAAAAACTGCAAACCTTCTTTTGGGTGCATTCGATAAACAACTATTCCGGCTGATTTTTCTCTTATCATATTTTATCTTTAATTTTAATGTATTCCTCAAGTATTTCGGCATATAAATTCGGGGCATAAAATTTAATTGCCTCACTCCATTTTTTAACTGTCTCAATTTCTTGCAAAAAATTTTCTTTTGAAAAGCGAAAGCAAAAAATCAAACCGTTATCCTGCAAATACTTTTGCATAAAGGTATTGTCAGCACACTCATTTTCAATAAATGCTTTAATTGCTGTTTCCGGAAAACCCATTAACCTTCCATACTCGATCTGATCCTGCAACTTTGATCCTGCATCCAAAGCAAAAAGTTTTTCAACGGTCTGCTCATCCCTTGCCACTACAATACTATGCAAATATTTATTTCTGATAAATTCTTCAATATGGTTAACTAAATGCGGATAAATTTTCTCTTTGCACTTAAGACCAATTTGCTTTAAAGTCTCTTCAGCGTCCTGAAGCGACTCCTCATCATTGCCAAGACTAATCTCTGTAGCAGGTTTTAGTCCCAAAACAATTAAAATCAATTCAGCTTTTTGAATAATATTGATATCCATATCTAATATCTTATCAACCTTCTCCCTTATTCCTGAATCTTGCTTTTCATCAGTTGACATATCTACAGTTTTTAAATCCGTCTTTGCCGAATTTATGATTTCTTTTTCCATATTACAATTTATGCATTTCTTCTTGTTTCCTTCTAAACCATTCTTTGACTGCTGAGCTTGGCCGATTATTTTTTATTTCAAACAGGTTCTCCCAATTAGAAATTTTTTCATCAATGCCATAATATTCCAGTAGGAACCTGGCTGTCGACTCATTGACGGGCCCGCCGTAACAAAAAGCTATTTCGTTTTCATCTTCTTTATCAATAAACTTCCTTTTGATAGCATCCTTGTCTTGTTTGTGAACTTCACTAACAATACGCTTTAAACCTGCCAATTCCACTGTTGTAAGTTCTAAGCCGGTAATTTCGAGAATGTATTTTTTTGTATGATCAAAAACCCATTCTTCAGGAATCGTGTTTGTTTCAATAAATTCATCCATTAATTCAACTTTGCTTTTCTTGTCTTTCTTACTTTCTTCTTGTTGCCTAGCGGCTTCAAAAAATATTCCCTTATCTTTTTTCATTTTCATCTTTAGTTTTAAATTGATCTAAATAACAATCAGACAAAACTCTGCCCGCCTCATCCTTACCCACACCATCAACAACTTCTTTCCATTTCTCAGCATTTGAATATGCCTCTTTGACACGTAACGGCTTCCTTTTTTTAAATTTATTTACGTTTACTCCTGTGTATGAAGTGGCAGCCACTGCGTGCATTCTGTCAACATTTTCATTTAAAATATTAGAAACGTCTTCCGGTTCTACCCAAAATGAATAAACCATATCTTCCGGCCGAAGTATTTTTTCAACAATAAATTTTAAACCATCTTCAAAATTGTAATCTCGATCATCTTTTTTATTATCAACAGAATCCTTGCCGGCCGTGGGATATATTAACAAAACGCCACCGCTTTCAATATGGCCTTTAATTTCTTTCAGTAGTTTTTGTAGTTGGGTAGGATTTGAACTAACTGCCTCTAAAAAATGTTCCGGCCCCAATATTTTTGTAATAGGGTGGAAGGTTTTGCCTGCAACCATAATCTTTATATCTTTGCGCTTTAACAAATTCATAATAACCAAAGTATCAAAATATCCGGGATGATTTGAAATAATAACACCGGATTCAATATTTAACTTTTCTCTCATTGCCCCAATATCTCCATTTGATTCTGCTTCATACACAGGCTCAATATTCAAAGCTTCTAAGACGTATCTCATAGTATCAGCAAAAACATCCTCACTTGCTCCTTCCTTTGTTTTACTGGCAATTTTTTCAAATGCCTTAATATAAACAGCTCTTTTTAATTCCTGGCCGCTTTTTTCAACTTTTTTTGGAATCTTTTCAAATCTATTCATTTTTAAAATATTTTTTTCCTTTTAATTTCTCCAGCATATAATCCTGTTTTTCAGAATAATTAAATGCCGGACTGTACTTATAGTCTTTACCGTAGCCTAAATTTTTCATCAATTTTGTCGGCGCATTTCGCAAATGGATGGGAACGGGTTCATCCATTGTAGCCATAACATCCTTTTGCACTTCCATATATGCTTCATAAAGCTCGTTGCTCTTTTTGCATTTCGCCAGATAAACAACCACTTGCGCCAATATCACATTAGACTCTGGCATGCCGATAAAATGACAGGCTTGATACCCTGCAACCGCTTGAACCAGTGCTTGTGAATTAGCAAGTCCGATATCTTCAGAAGCAAATCTTACAAGTCTCCTTGCGACAAACAAAGGATCTTCGCCAGCTTCAAGCATTCTGCCCAGCCAATAAAGCGCTGCATCCGCATCTGATCCCCTTAGCGACTTATGCAAAGCTGAAATAATATTATAATGTTGATCTCCTCCTTTGTCATAGTACAAACTGGATTTTTTTAGAGACTCTTCTAACAGTTTTTTATCAAGTTTAATTATACCATTTTTGTCAGGCTTAGACACTTTCACTGCCAACTCCAAAGCGTTCAAAGCCGACCTGGAATCACCATTGGAAACCGATGCAAGATATTTCAAACTGTCATCACCGATTTTAATTTTTGATTCGCCAGTTAGCGAACCCAAACCCCTTTCCTTATCCGTCAGAGCTTCATTTAAAATTTTAATCAGATCATCTTCTCCCAACTGTTCAAAAACAAATACTCTTGAACGCGATAGCAAAGCGGATATGACTTCAAAGCTTGGATTTTCTGTTGTGGCGCCTATGAGTGTTATTATTCCATTTTCAACGTAAGGCAAAAGCGCGTCCTGTTGCGCCTTACTCCAACGATGTATTTCGTCAATGAATAAAATTGTTTTTTTATTTTCAAATTTCAGTTTATCCTTCGCCTTTTTTATTATCTCCCTAAAATCTTTAAGTCCCGCAGAAACAGCCGACAAAGAAATAAAATCAAAGTCAGTCATATTAGCAATTATTCTTGCCAAAGTCGTTTTGCCCGAACCGGGAGGACCCCAAAAGATCATCGAAGGGATCTGATCCTGTTCAATTAATCTTCTTAACAACTTCTTCTGTCCAACCAGCTCATTTTGTCCCTTAAACTGAGAAAGAGTTTGAGGTCGCATCCTGTCCGCCAAAGGCGCTTCTGAAGCTAATATTTTAGCCATTTTAGAGTCAAATAAGTCCATAAGACTATTTTACCCTCACAAAGGTAAAAAAACAATTAAAACTAATTTTATGCCTCATTTTAAAATACTATTGACAAGATACAAAAAGTATGCTATAATTAATAGAATACCTGTAAAGTACCTTCAAACGGACTCCTGCGGAAGGAGACCAAAAACAAAGGAGAATGGCGCATGAAATATTATTTAGTATTGGCGATAGTTTTTTTGGCATTCGTTTTTTGGGCGGTCCTTGCAAGTACGGTGATACCGCTCAACACCAAAATTGGGGTTTGTTGCCTCTTGGGTACACTGTTGGTGTATCTCCTCTCACTTATTCCTGAGGAGAAGAAACCAACCCGAGCCGATATAATGACTTCCGATTTGCGGAAACTTTATCGACTCGACAAATGGGGCAGACGGGGGTACTGCTGGAGCCAAGATCAAAATTCACCCAGGGCCTTTCCCTGGGATCTTGAACAATAATAAAACCGCCGATCAGGCGAGTTCAACGGGAACTCAATCGATCGGCGGCCTTTTTTTTAAAATTTTAATTTCCGCCAAACCTTCTGCCTCTTTTTTCGAATTCTTCTATGGCCAAATCCAAATCACTTTCAGAAAATTCCGGCCAATGCTTTTGAATAAAATACAGTTCACTATATACTGATTGCCATGTTAGAAAACCCGACAAACGTTGCTCGCCTGACGTGCGAATTATCAAATCTGGATCACTTTGGCCTGCAGTCCAAATATTTTGCGAGATTGTCTCTTCTGATAAGGTGTCAATGTTAACGCCGTCTTTTACCGCTTTTTTAACAGCTTCGACTATTTCCAAACGGCCACCGTAATTTATCGCAAGATTAAGCGTTCCTTTATTATTATTTTTTGTTTGTTCTTGCGCGTATTCTATTGCCTCGACTAATTTTTTTGATAATTTTTCACGACTCCCTATAATCCTAAGACGAATCCCCCTTTCGTTAAATTTTTTTATTTCCAAAGTCAGAGCTTTATGCAATAAATCCATTAAATAACTTACTTCTTCTTGGCTTCTGTTCCAATTTTCCCTAGAGAAAGCATAGACAGTCAAAACTTCAATGCCTCTGTCAAGACACCACTGTCCGGCATCTTTCATTTTTTCATACCCCCTCCTATGACCTTCGAATGCAGGCAATCCGCGCTCTTTCGCCCAACGCCTATTACCATCCATTATTATGGCTAAATGCTTTATTTTATTCATTTTCGTTACTTATTTTTTTTACCTCAATTAATTTTAGAATTAATTTTAAGAAGCGTCAATAACAACAGAAGCAACGTCTTCAGTAAACCCAAAATTTTCCTTTTCTTTCTCCTGTTTTAATTTTGCATATTTTACCATGCAATCACGCGCCGCTTCTTTGGCCGACCGCATCTCAATTCCATATTTTGCCAAATTATCTGATTGCAAGATATTAGTTGAACGCTTTTTTTGCGTGAGTCCCTGCTTTACCATTTCTTCTTCGGGTATGAACTCAGTTGTGTAATTAGAATCAACCAATTCCTTGTACATTTGAATAATCTCTCGATGTTTTATGCTTCCGGGGTTTGTAACATGGAAAATGCCACTTGCTTGTTTTTCCAAAAGTTGACGAAAAACATCAATCATATCTTCAATTATAGTCAAACTGTTTTCTACATCAACAATTTTTTTGTAAGAAGCCAACTTATCAATAATATTGCCCGAAAAGGGAATGCAATCCATCGGCATTCTTATCCTGGCAATTCCGACATTTGGCAACATACTTAATGCCAAGTCTGCCGCGTATTTTGCTCTAGAGTAAGTGACTGAAGGATTTGCAAAATCATCTTCTTTCCAACCTTTTAAATCAGGAGACTGGCCATAAAAAATACAACCTGAACCGATATGCAAGAGATAAACGTTTTTCTTGGCGCAAGCCTGCGCTATAAATATCGGAAGAATAATGTTGCCAAAAAAAGTTTCAAACTGATGATCATCGCACCAATCAACATTCGGCTTGCCGACAGTTCCTGCGGCATTTAAAACAACTTCGGGATTATACTCATCTAAAATTTCTAAAGCATCCTCAACATTATTTATCATTTTAGAAGAAACGACAGCATCAGGCCATTTCCCTGCGCACCTGCTTCCAACAAACCCGTTGCCGATAATAAGAATTTTCATTTTTTTATTGTTACTGTTTTATATAATGTTACCAATTTTAATTTATTTTATCAATAAAAAAACGGATAGCGCGAGCAGTTGCCTGCGCTATCCGAATAATTCATCGATAAAGAACAATTGTCTTTGCACTCCAATTCCAGAAAGGCCTGACCAACGTAATTACCGGCCCGCCTCTCGCTTTTCCGTCTATCACTGGAACCATAGGAGGAATAATCGCTCCGAAATAAAATAATTTCGAAGTTGTAATTACTCCCAGGTTGTGAAGATTTTTAAAGTGCTTTATTCCGAAAGCCAGAAATTCTGGCATATCAACTGCCGGAAACTCATCAAGCATATCGTTACTAACGCTATGACGAAGCTCCCTTGCCCAAATTCTCCCAATTGGATTCTCGTTATTGAATTCCATCTCGGCCAAAACTGGCTCTACCCTTCCCCCATTAAGCTTAAAAAGGCAGACCATATCGAACCAAGACATTTTGAACTCTCTCAAATCCAGTTGAGCATCCTGGGACTTCAAATTTTTCAACCACTGTACTGCACTGCAACTACTTTTTCCCCCATGGAAAACTGCTGCAAGTGCGTTCATTTCTGCGCCTTTCTACTCTCCTTTTTTTCTCGTAATAGAGCTCCCAAGTTTCCCGCTATTTTAATGGAACAAGATTGCAGCCCGGTTCCGATTTTTTTGAGGTTTGCAAAACTACAGCAAACATAGCATTTTATCTAATATATTCAATTTTGTCAAGTGTTTTAATTCATATTTAATTATATTTTATTTAAATTTAAACAAAAAATAACCAAAATTAATGGTTATTTTATATTTAACCTCTTAAAAAATAGGACTACATCCCGCTCCTTAATCGAATTACTAAAAAATCGGGATAGCCGGATTTGAACCGGCGACCTCGCCGTCCCGAACGACGCGCGCTAGCCAACTGCGCTATATTACTAAAATTGAAATATAGCAATTCCACAAAATTAATTTTCTTTTTTTAAAATTTTTTCACAAATAAAATCAGCCAAACTATTTAAACATTTTCGAATGTCTTTTCTGTCTTGTTGCAAACTATCAGTTGCATAAGTATGAGGCTCAGTATCTCTTATGGAATGCTCTTTATCCGCATCTTTTTTAACTCCGGTCAAGTATTTTCGATTATAAAAGTAAAATCCTGTTTGACCAATACAGCCATAAAACAATCTTTTACTGATAAGAGGAAATTCCTGTTGATAGTAATCAAGATTATAACAAATAGATAAGGCTGACAAATCAAAATCAATTCCAACATTTTCAATTATTTCTAGTAACAAATTTATGCCTTTGCCACTGCTAATATATTCTGTAACCAATAAAACTTTTCCAAGACTTTCTTTTTTAGTTTCAAAAAAGTTTTCAATTTTAGATTTACTAGCATCACTCTTAAGCCTACCGGCAGCTACAAAAAATGTGTTCGGGCTTTTTTTATCGACTTTAAGATTTTTTATTACTCTCCTTAAAAACATCGCCATTAACCTGCCACTTACATCATCTCCAATAACAGTATCGTACTCTATAAGTTTACTTTCAAGACGTAAAACAAGAGTTGCCATGGCTTCTATAAGATTTTTTTCTTGTTCAAAATAAACGTCCAGGGGTTTAAGCAATTTAAATTCCGGAGAATCACGAAATTCAGCTATATCTTTTTCGACTAATGAAATTCTTGCCAAAATCTCATATTCTTTATCTGCCTCAGGAGTCGGTTCTGTGATTTTTGATTTTTTTTCAATATTGATCATATTATTTAAGTATATTATGGGCCGCAATACCGAAAGCGACAGAAACGTTAAGCGATTCTTTTATTCCTCTCATGGGAATTTTAACAATATAGTCTGACCTTTTCAATATCGCTTCAGAAATTCCCGTTACTTCGTTTCCCAAAACAATGGCACAGGGAAATTTTGGCCTTAAATTTTTAATATTTATACTTTTAGCAGAAAGTTCTAGGGAAATAATTTTTATGCCCTCTTTTTTTAGCTTATCCACAAGTCTCCAAGTTTGTTTATAATATTCCCATTCGATGGAATTCTCGGCACCCAAAGAAACTTTTTTCAAGCCACTTTGTTCCGGAGTGCCGGTAATGCCACACAGGAATATTTTTCTTACACCCAAAGCATCACTGGTACGAAAAACGGAGCCTACATTATATAAGCTCCTGATATTGTCACAAATGACATATAAATCCTTCATATTAATACTGCAAAACTGTTTTTACATTTTTAGTTTCAGAATATTTATGGAAAATAATTTTTTCCACATTGTAAGTGCCATACCTTGGCGCTTCAACAAATCCTTCCATTGCCGCTTCAGCCAACCATCCGGAAGCAATCCAATCCCAAAGCCATTCTTTTGCATATTTGGGATCTTCTTGATTTATGCCGGCACCGATCGAAAGAAGCCACTTTTGATTGAATATTTCTTGCGAACCTATGGGTGGCGCAATAATTATCGGCAAACCCAAGGCGCAATAAAATGATAATTCACTCGGCTTTGTCCATAAAATATCAGTATTTCTCAAACATTTATTAAAACTCCTGAAATAATTGTTTTTTGTCGGCTCATAAAGGACCGAAACATTTTTGGAATTTTTTAGTTTTAAAACGCCAATTTCATTTTGAAAATATTTCGATACATCCTTATTTATTCCTGCGACCAAATTCAATTTTATTTTTCCTTCTTTTATCTCCTTGCTTAAGCTTTTTGCTATTTCAATTCCCAACTCTCTTTGAGCACCGGCTCCTCCGACGCAGAAAGTAATTGTAAGAGGCCTTGATTGCTTTAGTTTTAATTTATCCCTGAAAGTTGGCTGTAAAGAATGCCTGTACTGAGAGATAAAAATCTTTTGCGGATCAAGGTGGATCAACCTTCTGCCCAAGTCCTGCTTGACTCTGCTCAAATCATCGCCGACATTTTCATCCGGCAAAGGAAAACCGGTCAAATAAATTTTTTCAGGCCTTACACCATACAATTTAAGCCTCTCCATAACCCTTTTATTTGATGCTAAATAAATTATCCTGCTTTCTTTGGGTTTTGGAGGAACCCAAGTCCTGCTAATGTCAGCATCGCACAATACGCAATAAATTTCACCGGGATAGTTATAAAATTCCGCCATCATTGAAGTAATAAAAAATGTCGTAACAAATGGCAGAGGCTTTTTTGCCAACTTATCAAACAAATGCTTTCCCCACTGTTGTTTTTTAAAAAGCCTAAAAGTCTGCTCTAGCTGTATATTTGATTTAGACAAGTCTCTTTTAGGATAAAACTGGGGGATAGCCTGAAACTTATCATATAAATCAAAAGCAGCTTCTCCAATCAGAGGGATACGTTTAAACCTTGAAATAAATTCATAAAAAGCCCTACTGCCTTCCCAAATCATTTTATCTTTTTGAGGTATGCCTGTATAATTATTGGCGGTAATTATTTTGCCATAAGCTATTTCCTTTAAAGGGTAAGCTGCGCGTTGATGTCCATATCCCATATCTACGGTAACGACCCAAGCTTTTTGAGGAAGATTTGACATAATAAATTTAGATTTATAATGAAAAAT
>CAYGKC010000002.1:0-17729 GCA_964350585.1 uncultured Gammaproteobacteria bacterium | reverse complement strand
AATGTTTTTATAATACAGCTTCTTTTGCTGCTTTTGCAACTCTGAATTTTACAACTGTTTTAGCAGGAATCTTGATTGTTTCGCCTGTAGCTGGATTTCTGCCTTCTCTGGCTTTTCGATTAACCTTAACTAATTTACCAATACCTGGAACAACAAACTCACCATTTTTCTTAACTTCTACGTATGCCATGGATGTAAGCTTGTCCATGACTGCTACTACGTCCTTCTTTGCAATTCCTGTAGAATCTGCAAGTGTGCTCAAAATTTGAGACTTGGTCATTTTAGCCATAATCTTTGTTAATTTTTATTATTAAGGTGACGGCTGTTTAAACCGGTTTTAACCAATAGTTTTCCACAGCCCTTACTTATTTAAATTATATAAGAAAAGTAAAGGAAAATCAATTAAATTTCAATAAATAAAAAATAAGTGTTATTATTTTTACAAGGAGGATTTGAAAATGAAAAAAAACAATAGCTGGCAAAAACGTCTTGTGCGTGATTTATTGGAAAACGAAAAGCCCCTACCAAAGAGAAAACCGAGCAAGCAACTACAGAGATTTTGTAGTAAAATGAGAAAAAGCCTTCAGAAGGACATCGAGCTTATCGAGAAATTTGAGAATAAACCGACAGGAAAATTGCACAAGATTAAAGCTCATTACGTATGAGCTTTTTTTACGCCTTTCTTGCAACTTTTATTCTATCTGTTTCTTTTAATGCCTGTTTGCGCAGTCTTATGCTTTTTGGCGTTATCTCCAAATACTCGTCACCTGCCATAATTTCCAATCCTCTTTCTAAAGTCAAATCCCAAGCCGGAGTCAGTCGAATTGCATCATCTGCGCTTGAAGCGCGCATATTTGTAAGATTTTTTCCTTTGACTGGATTAACGGTTAAGTCATTTCCTTTAGCAACATTGCCTATTACCATACCCTCATAGACTTCAGCATTTGCTCCCACATAAAGCACGCCCCTGTTCTGTAAATTATCAAGCGAGTAAGCTGCAGTTTTTCCGTTAGCCATTGAAATCATTGAACCGGTATCATCCTTTTCAATTACACCTACGTATTTTTTAAACCCTATTACGCGGGTACAAAGAATACCTTCTCCTCGGGTATCAACGGTAAACTCTCCCCTGTATCCGAGCAATCCTCGAGTCGGTATTTCAAACATAATTCTGGTAATTGCATTTTCCTGGTCTATACTAAGCATGCTTGCTTTTCTTTTTGAAAGTTTATCAATTACTGTTCCAGAATATTGCGTCGGAATATCTATCGTCAATTCTTCAAACGGTTCAAGTTTTTGACCATTCTCTTCTTTAATAATGACTTGAGGCTGAGAGACTTGCAATTCAAAACCTTCTCTTCTCATATTTTCAATAAGAATGGCAATATGCAATTCTCCTCTGCCGTAAACTTTAAAAAATTCAGAGGAATCAAAATCAATTTTTAATCCCACATTAACTTCAAGCTCTTTTTGCAAACGCTCCTTTATTTGCTTGCTAGTGACCAGTTTACCCTCTTTTCCTGCAAACGGTGAACTGTTTACCAAAAAATTTAAGCAAATAGTAGGCTCATCAACAGAAATGGCAGGAAGTTTTTCCTGTGATTCATCTATACAAATTGTTTCACCAATAAATATATCAGCAATACCGGCAATGATTGCGATGTCACCGGCATAAGCTTCACTTACCTCTTCTCTAACCAATCCCTTAAAAGTAAATATTTTATTGATTTTTGCAACTTTTGTTTCTCCATTTGTCTTTCTTACAATAACTTGCTGTCCTGATTTCATAGTGCCTTCATAGACTCTGCCGATCGCAAGCCTACCTAGAAAGTCATCATAAGCTAAATTAAAAGGTTGCATTCTCAAAGGAAGATCCACTTCCGCTTTGGCAGGCTGAACTTTAGCGATTATCATATCTAATACAGGCATAATATCTTTTGCATTGTCTTCCAAATTCAATTTTGCCATACCATCTCTGGCAACTGCATAGACAACAGGAAAATCAAGCTGTTCGTCACTTGCTCCCAAATCTAAAAATAATTCGTAAACTTCTTCTTGGACTATATCGGGAGTTGCCGCCGGCTTATCAATTTTATTTATAACAACTATCGCTTTTAAACCTAACTCCAAAGATTTTTTCAAGACAAACCTTGTCTGAGGCATAGGTCCTTCTTGCGCATCCACCACCAATATAACCGCATCAATAGATCTTAAAACACGTTCAACCTCTGATCCGAAATCTGCATGGCCGGGGGTATCAACTATGTTAATCTTGGAACCCTTGTAAAAAATTGAGGCATTTTTTGAGTAAATAGTAATACCGCGCTCTTTTTCAAGAGCGTTGGTATCCATGCTAAACTCTTCCGAAGCCATGCCTGTCTGTTTAAGCAAAGCGTCCGTAAGAGCTGTTTTACCATGATCAACGTGGGCAATAATTGCGATGTTTCTAATTTCCATTTGTTTTTTTAATTCAGAAAAAAAGTCTGGCCTCTTTTGGCCAAATCTTTAATTATAGTAACAGATTTCTTAACAAAAATCAAGCACTATTGACATTTTATATAAAATGTGCTATAATTAATAGAATAATGTAAAGGCAACTATATCCCTTTTTAGGGAGATGGGGAGATTAAGATGAATTGGGTACATTTTACAATCGGCGCCTTGTTGCTTTGGGGATCATACTCGATCTTTGGAGCAAAAGCAACCAATGTACACGGCCAAAATGTTACCATAGCCTTTGAAGCTGTGGTTTTCGTAGTTCTGGCTGTGCTCGTTAGTGTGGGAAATTTGCAGCAATACAAAATGGTCACTACTACTTCAGCAGTAAATGCGACCATAATGGCAATGATGTCAGTTGGAGGCTTTTACTGCCTACTTACAGCAATTCGCTTATCCCCCGCAAATGTAGGGATGATAACGCTTATCCCTGCCATGTACCCTATCATCACTCTGTTATTGATTGGGGTGACCGTAAAACACTTGCCGCATTTTTTGCCGGACGCCAAACCCGTTGCCTTCCAGCAAGTAGTGGGGGCGATAATTGCCGTAAGTGGCATTATTATCGCCAACTGGGAAAAAAATTGGGGAGATAAGATAATACATCTTTTCAAATAAATAATCCAATAGACAAAACCCGTTTCGTACGTCGAAACGGGTTATTTTTTTTGAGTTAATCCCAAGTTAATTGACCGTCGCCTTCAATTGGAATTTCCAATCCTAAAAATTTAGGATCGGGATTAATTAACAAATATACAAAAGCTTTTATTCTTGCAAAAAATTCCCGATAATTATTCTCCCTTTGCGTTAGATAAGGACGTAAGTCAGCGCTTATTCCATATGCTTCAATTCCCCTATTCCTCGCCAAACAAACAGCTCGAGGCAAATGGAAATTTTGAGTTGCTATTATTAATGACCTGACGCCAAAAATTTTTTTAGCCCTATACATACTGTCATAGGTGTTAAAACCGGCATGATCCAAAAAAATATCAGAAGGATTAATATCTTTTTCCAAAAGATAATTTTTAACAGCGTTAACTTCATCATAATCGTCTTGACCATGGTCGCCTGAGACTAAAATTTTATTTGCCTTGCCATTTTGATATACATTTATAGCCGTATCAGTGCGATCAGTTAACGTGGCACTCATAGAATTACTGCCATAAACTCTTGCTCCCAAAATCATCACCGCATCCGCTTCTGGCAAGGATTGAATGTCATCAACTATATACTTTTCTCCACAAGTAATTACCCGCCAATTCATCATAAATAGAGACAAGACAGTTGCGATTAAGACAATAAATACCGTTAGAATAAAATTTTTCATCTTAAACTGAAGTATTATATAAATAATTAGTTTACTCTCTTAAATTTAACACTGAAAATCGGATCATAAGCATTTTCATATTGATCAGTAACTTTTAAAGTTTCACCTTTCATAAGCTGAGTTATCGCAATATCGTTTAATAATTCAAATTCGCTTTCCAAATCAATTTTAATGTCATCCAACTTCGTAAACTCAGACGAGAAATCAGCTCTAATTCCTTCTTCGAATTTCTTTTTCTTTTCCCTTAATTCTTTTAGTTCTTCAGCTATTTTTTGATAGGAAGGTGAGGAGTTCAAAGCATCTCTGTAAACGCTTTTTATCCTTTTTTGTTCTTTCTTGATCTCACAAATACGATTAAAACACTCTTGTAATTTATTCATTACATTTAAAGTTAATATTAATTAAAAACTTATTTATTATAGGAGAGTTGAGGTTCTTTAAAAAGTTTTGACAAAATAGTATTCCGCTGAGCTGTACTTAATGCATGCATTACAATATAAATACTCCCATTCTTCTTCAAAGCAACATTTCGCTGAGCTTCTATCAAAAATCCTGTTTTTGAAGCGTCTGCGCCCATTGCTAAAAGGCTGTAGTTTCTATTGGTTACCGGTATATTCCTGTTAATTCCATTAACTCCTTTAACACTTACAAAATAATTGTTGATTTGTGTAGAATAGGCAATGGCAGGATTCTCAAAAGCTTCTTTAGCTATTATTGCAAATTCCCTAGCAGTACTAACATTATCCGGATCCAATCCTGACATATCATAAAACACTGTTTTTTTCAGACCAAGGCTTTTAGCCTTTTGATTCATAGCCTCAATAAACCCTTTCCTGCCAAGACCGGAGTTGTCTGCCAAAATTACTGAAGATTGATTTGAAGAAGCAGTCAACATAGCCGTCCACAAATCATAAAAACTTACTTGGTCGCCCGCTCTTAAGGCTATTTCGCTTGTTTGGCCTTTTTCTGCGTACTTATAAGGATAGTTAATTTGCTCTTCAGTTATAGTTACGGTCTTATTCCAATCAATATCAGCTATATCTTCCAAAACCAAGGCTGTCATTAATTTTGTAAGTGACGCGAGTGAAAGGACTTTATCAGAATAACTTTGGCCAAAGAAAAATTTTCCATTATATCCTACATAAGCTGTCTCGCAAAAAGCCGGATCATAAGTAATCTGATCTTCATTTAATTTGAATTTGTTAATATTCTCCTTTGTAAGTTTCTTACCAATAATTTTTTGAATATTGAAAAAATCACCAAAACTTCTAACCGGATACCTTATGCCGTCTGCCGGATTAACATACCAGATACTTGAAGTTGCTTTTGTTGAATAAACCAAATTGCCATAATATTTTTCAGCTTCCTTTACCTTTTTACCAGTAACGTGACTTCTAATAAGCTTTAGTTCTTCATCTGAAATTTCTTTTGCCAAATTTTGGATAAACCAATTTAAGTCATCACTATTTTTTAAAGAGAAACGTTTTCCATCTTCTTTGGCAATAAACCAAAGTACATTATCCGGAGTTTGGATTACAAATCTCCCAAAAAAATGTTGGGGATTGATTACTTCCGGCTTTGAAATTTTAGTAGCGGCTTCAGCATTCAAGGGTAAAATAAATAAAAACAAAGCTGAAACAGCAATGGTATAAATAAAAGTTTTCTTAAAAAAATATTTAAACATAATTCATTACTATTATAACAAAAAAATACCTTATCTCCAATTCTGATCTTAGAGCTTCCCTTTTTAGCCATAATTTGCTATAATATAAGGAATATAAAATGACTAGAAAAGCAACACATTTTTTTATAATAATTTTATTTCCCCTTCTTATTGCAGGTACGTTCTTTTTTTTGGCAAAATCAGTAACAGCAAAACTAACTTCCGAAGATTCAAAAGAAATCAGGCAATGCCGTAAAATGTATAGATTACAGATAAAGGAAAGTAATAAGATTTATGCCAATGCAATAAAAGAAGCAAATGAGGCCTATAAAATTGTAATTGCCTCAGCAAAAGAATTATTAAGCGGAGAATTAATGGACGATCTAAAAAGCAGTGCTAAAGAGAACAAAAAATCAGCAAGATTAAAGGCAATTGATGCCGCAAAACTTCTTAAAGAAGCAGCTTTTCAAGAATATTATATTTGTAAAGAAGAGGTAAAATAAAATTTATTTTTTTGCATTGTGCAATTGAACCATAAAATAGTCGTTTGTTTGTCCGCTACCAGTCAGATCCATTTTTATAACATTAACCATAGCTAGAGCCCACCAAATCAAAAATGATATTATAATTATCATGGCAAAGATAGTGGTATAAATTAATGTTTTCATGGTTATTTTTTATGCATTAAACGATTTCTACCTTTTATCTTAAAGCCCAAAAATTAAAACAATATTTATATAAATAAAAAGCGCCGCATTGCGACGCTTTTTGTTTATAGAACAGGTCTTCTACCGCCCCCTCTTGACGATTGTCCGCCCTTTCTTCTTTCTTCTGTTGTTAATTTATGTGCTTTTCCGCTTCTTTGAGCAGCTTTGCCGCCTTCACGAGCCACTCTTTCACGAGTTTCTTGGGTGGCGCTGCCTAATCCTCTTTTAGCCATATATTTAATTTTATTATTCTACCGGCAATATTGCCCTCAAATAATAAAACGTCTGTAGTATTGATTTATTACCAAAAAACCCAGCCATTTATATGGCTGGGTATACTTTTGACTAAAATTATTCAGTTGCCTTAAGAAATCCTCCTGCTTGAAGATCCCACAGTTTACTATAAAGCCCATCTTTAACTTTCGCCAGCTTTGCATGGCTGCCATCTTCAATAATGGAGCCGTTTTCTATAACAATAATTCTATCCATTTTACTTATTGTTGATAATCTATGGGCAATTACAATAACCGTCTTATTTTCCATCAATTTATTAAGGGCATTTTGAATTAACTGCTCAGATTCTGAGTCCAAACTTGAAGTGGCTTCGTCCAAAATTAAAATGGGAGCATTCTTAAGTATGGCTCTCGCAATCGCCACCCTTTGCCTTTCTCCGCCAGAAAGTTTAATTCCCCTTTCACCCACATAAGTTTCATAGCCATCAGGGCAATTAATAATAAATTCATGACAATGAGCTGCCTTCGATGCTTCTAAAACTTCTTCTTCACTAGCATTGGGATTGCCATACTTAATATTTTCCATAAGAGTCCTGTGAAATAAAATAGGATCTTGGGGCACAAGACTAACATTTTTCCATAAACTTTCCTGCGTCACTTTGGAAATATCCTGACCATCTATTAAAATTTTACCCGACGTTAATTCATGCATCCTGAATAACAATTTAACTATAGTAGTTTTTCCCGCGCCTGAGGGACCGATAATTGCAATTCTTTGCCTTGGAGGAATTTCCAAATCGACTTTTTTTATTACAGACCTTGTTTCATTATAATTAAATAGTGCCTTTTTTAATTCTATCTTGCCTTTAACTACTACTAATTCTTTTGCTCTTGGGATATCGACAATCTCATGCGTAGTTTCCAAAATTTGGGTCATTTCATCCGCGTTAGAAAGAGCCTCATAGATTCTTCTAATTACCCTTCCGAAATTCCAAACTACCATGAAAATGTTTATCAAATATGCCTGGAGCAAAACAAAGTCTCCAACAGTCAATTGCCCTTTCTGCCAAAACCAAGCCGCAGCAACAAACATCCCTATTTCCAATACTATCATTAAAAACCCTTGAATCGACTCAAAAGTATCTCCCAAAAACCAAGCAAATCTCCTCACCCTCCGCAAGTCATCATTTATGTTAAAAAAACCATCAACTTCCCTTTTGTAACCGTTAAACAACTTTACGTTTGAATTGTTAGTAATGGTATCTGCCAAAAAACCGGTTGCCTTCGACTCAATCTCATTCCTTTTTATATCGTATTTTAGTTTGTAATTTGTAAAAAACCAATTGATGGTTAAAAATACTACCACCCAAGTTAATATACCAAGTGCCAAATATATATTAATAAAAGAAAGCACTATTACAATGGCAATAATGTTTACAAACATCGGAATAATATGATAAACAAGCTCATCATTAACTGTTTCAAAAGCTCCGGTAAACCATTTAACCCTTTTCACAAGAGAACCGACAAAATTGTTGTTAAAAAATGAAAATGAATGCTTGTGTAAGTTCTTGAAGCACTTATCGGAAAGTTCTGCAACTATTTTAGATTGCTGATGGCTCATAGAAAATCCGGCGATTCTCCACAAAAACCACCGTAAGAGCTTGTACAGTGCAATTATTATCAGCAATGAAATTATAGAAGGAAAAACAATGTCCTTATTCACATTACTTGCTAATTTGTTGAAAAAATCCTTAAAATAAAGAGGAATTATAATTTCAACAATCGAAGCGCCTAGTATTGCGCCCCAAATAACAAAAGTAATGAGCCTATGCTCCTTTAAAGCCTGCCAAAAATATCTTAGGGTTTTTCCTGTATTATTTTTTTTCATAAAAGTTCTACTATTTTAGCACATTTATTCTAACTTTTAAAGTTAACCAAAAAGAATTGCCCATACAGGGCAATTCTTTTAATTTTACACTTTCTCTACCATTCGCCTTCTTCTTCACTTTCTCCGCTTCGTCCTCTTCCTTTTCCACCGCCGCCATTATCGTTTTTTCCTTGTCCACCGCCTTGTCTACCTCCGCCTCTGGATGACTGTCCGCCCATTCTAGATACTCTTTCTCTAGTTGATTGATCAGCAGAAGCCAAACCTCTTTTTGATCGTGCCATATATTTAAATTAGTTATAATTTTATTAATAATACGACCTTTTCCCACAATATTGGACGACAGAATTTTAGTTATATGTCAATATTTAATTTTTATTTAAATCTGCATAATAATTAAACACAGTATTTTTTAAGATCCAGTTTCATTACTGTCCCCTAGATCATATTTTTCCTTAATATAAGTAAATACTTGACTTAAATCTTCGATAATCTGGTCATAAGAACTGTCAATATATTCTGAGACTTCACCCGTCTCATTTTCCAATAACTCTATCTTTTGCTCAGCCTCTTTTTTTGCATCTTGCAGCTGTTTTTTGACATCATTCCAATATTCCTTTTCACTAATTTGGGCATTTTGAATTAATTGATTTATTGTATCAATCAAACTGCTATACTCTTGTTTTATTTTTACCCACTTATCATTTGCCATCTATAAAGTTAAAACAACAATCTTAAATAACAATTAACACAACCTAAAAACGGGCCTATAGCCCGTTTTATTTGCAGGGGTGGAAGGTGCCGCCCCCTCGTTTACGGTTTTGGAGACCGTTGTTCTACTGTTGAACTACACCCCCATACGGCAAACCTCAGCCGAAAACTATTTCAGGTTTGCTATTTGGTTTCTTTATGCATTGAATGCTTTTTGCAACTTTTACAATACTTTCTTAGTTCTAGCCTTTCTTTTAAAAGTTTCTTATTTTTTCTTGAAAAATAATTCACTTTTTTGCATTCCGTGCATTCGAACTTTATCATGTTGTCTTGTGACATAATTACATTATTATTATTCCTAAGCCCAAAGTCGGATTCGAACCGACGACCTACCGCTTACAAGGCGGTTGCTCTACCACTGAGCTATTTGGGCAAATTTATTTAACGCAATAAAAAAACGCTAAATATGCGTTTTTATATTAACATAAAATTTAGTTAATTGCAACTATCTTAGCACCTGGCCAACATATCTTTTATCCAAATTTCAGCCTCTTTTTTGGAAACATTTGAATTTTTTAATGGATTTTTAAAGCCTTTTTGGCCGATTATTTGATTTTTCTCTTTTAAAATATTTTCCATATTTTCACAACAATTTCCAATACTTGAACCAAAACAAGCGTACAGGGCTATTTTTTTATTTGCAATATCAATTTGATTAAAAAAAGAATTTATAGCCGGAGCAAAGTTACTGCCCCAAACAGGAGTTCCTATTACTAGCATATCATAATCAGCTATATTTTTCTCAAAAGGAATAATGTCCGGCTTTTTGTCAAATATCATTTGCTTCAGGGCAAAAAAATATTTGAATATACCTTTGGTAATATTTTTTTTGAGTTTTACTTCCTGCAAATCAGCTTCCGCAACAGTAGCCATCGAATTTGCTAAGTGCTCAGTGTTGCCATCTAACGAGTAATAAATAACCAAGGTCTTCATAGTATTATTTTTTATTTGATCCAAACCAAGATCCAAATCTTGATTTTATTTTGTTAAAAAAATTTCCGCTTTTATTATCTTGTGAACTTTGACTTGAGGATGAATGCTTTTTTGAAATCAGTTCAAATTTTATTAATTCAATCGCTTTAGTTTTAATATTATGCGAGGATGGAATTAAATATTTTCCCATAATTTTCTCCACCTCGCTTGCAATTAATCCCTCATTTGCCTTATCTAAGTAAACAGCTGAAAGATTGCTATCAATTTCTGATTTTACATCACTTAAAACTTGTCGCAACTCCTCGCCCGTTATTATTCTTTCTTTTCTAGTAAGTGATTTTAAGTCATCTGTAAATGATTCCTTTATGTATTTAAATTTGCTAACGATATTGATTAATTGTTCAAATGATTGCGATTCATTAATGGCTTTAGTAGCAAGTTCTCCTCTTCTTAACCTTGAATATTCATCATCGTTAATCTTCAACTCTTGATTTTTATCCCTTAACTTTCCTGAATTTTCAAAATAATCCCTAAGCTGGTATTGAATAATTTCTCTTACTTTCTTTCCCATAAAAGAACCGGCATACTGTTCAAGCGCCTTTACATTTTCCAATAACTTATTCATGGTCGTATTTTCTCCCCTTAAGTCTTCAGCTACAAGATCATCCCTATATTTGATCATTTCGCTCCGTATCAAATCAATTAATTTTATTGCGCCTTCCGTTTTAAAAGAATAACTTCCTCCAGAAAAAATGTCGTACTGCACTAAAAATGCACTTAGTTTTTTTAAACTTTTAATCTCGGATATTTGCTTTATTTTTTCGACATCTTCAAACTGAGTTGTGTTCTGTTCGCTTTCGATTTCCCTGTCAACACTCCCGCTTTGAAATTCATTATCCTGCAATTGGGGACCAAAATCAAAAGGAGACTTTCTCTGTCCTTCTATTGCCATATTATTATATTTAATGTTTCTGTTATTTATTTAAAAACCAAATTGAAAAGTTAAGCACACTGGCGAATGAAACCCAAAGAAAATATGGAACTAACAGCCAAGAAGCAGGTTTTGATATTTTCCATCCTAGGATGATCAAAATTAAAATTGACAAGGCAAGCGGTATTATTTCCAAAAATGCCCAGCCCGGTTGTTGCCAATAAAAAAATATCATTGACCAGAAGAAATTCAGCACTAGATTTAAAATGAAAATAATTAAAAACCATTTTCTTCTTTTTGTCTTTTCTTTATTTGACCATATTAAGAACAAGCTGATACCCATTAATATATACAAAGTCGTCCAAACCGGTGAAAATATCCAATTAGGTGGATTAAAAGCGGGCTTTTGCAGAAATTGATACCAATTGGAAATGCTGGAGACTGTAAATATGGAAGCTCCCCCTCCAACAGCCAAGCATATCGCAACTGAAATGATTAACTTTAAAATTTTCATATATTAATTTATTTTTATGGCTAAATTTATTATACCAAAAATTAACATTTTACTAAAGGCAGTTCTAGCCAATTAGTGGTAAAGGCCGGGGTCTTACTTTTTTGCTTCATAGCCCATGGTTTGCCAATACCTTCACCGGCCAAAAATACAGTGTTTGTCCCGTAACGCTCATTTATGCTATCTAGAGCTTGCATAATCTTTTCGTTTTTAGACCTTACTTTATGATCGCAAAACAAATCCTGCTGGGACTGCATTTGACTCGTCAAGCCTGAGCAAATAATTCCTCCCTTGGCTATTTCAAATCCTGAACGGTAAATTTTAGAAAGCATGCTACTAACATGCCTGACAAAAATCAATGTATTATTGGATGGCTCACAAAGATCAACTCCGCAAGAAGCGTTAAACTGCCTTGCCTCCGGAATAAAATAACTCGTACGGATAAAAATTTGCATATAAGAAGAGACTAATTTTCTTTGCCTAAGCTTTTCCGCAGCCCTAGAAGCAAAGGAGATTAGTGCCTTTTCAACAATATCAATCGAAGTTGCAGGGCGTCCAAAAGATCTGGTACAAGCCAAACTTTTCTGTGGAGAAGGAATTTCTTCCAAGGAAAGGCAAGATTTTCCTCTTAACTCATCCGCTAGGCGTAAGCCAACAATGGTTAAATTTTTTTTTATCCAACTATCGCCTTGAGACACAAATTTATCAGCTGTATCAATTCCCAAATTGGTCAAACGCTTTTCATGTTTCCTGCCAATACCCCAAATATCCCCTACTGAAAATTCTGATAAAACTTTTTTCCTGTTAGAACTATCTATTTGGTAAACGCCACAAAGGCTCTTCTTGGCAATTTTATTAGCAACCTTGGCTAACGTCTTAGTCGGACCAATCCCTATAGAAACAGGTACACCAGTCCATTTTTTGACTCTATGTCTTATTTGCCTTGCTAACTTTTCTGCATCTTTGACTAAAGTCAAATCTAAAAATGCTTCGTCTATGGAATATATTTCCATAGCCGGAGCCAAAGTAGCTATAGTTGACATAACCCTATTTGAAATATCCCCATAAAGCGCAAAGTTAGTAGAAAATACCTTTACATCATTATTTCTAATAATTTTTTCAAACTTAAAATAGGGAGCTCCCATTGGAATGCCTATTAGCTTTGCCTCATTGGAACGGGCTATAACACAGCCATCATTATTCGATAAAACAACAATCGGCTTCTTTTCCAATGAAGGATTAAATACCCTTTCGCAGGAAGCATAAAAATTGTTACAGTCAACTAATGCAAAAACGTTTTTTTTCATAGTTCATGGATTACATTAGTAACCACTCCCCAAATAATTAATTCTTGATCGCTTAATTCTATAGGACTGTAGTTTTCATTCTCAGGCATTAAGAAAATTTTTCCTTTTTCCTTCTTAAGTTTTTTAACGGTAAAATCACCGTCGATAACAGCAATAACAACAGAGTTGTGTCTTGGTTCGAGAGACCTATCCACAATTAAAATATCCCCAGTATGTATCCCAGCTCCCACCATTGAATCACCTTCAACTCTTACAAAAAAAGTTGCTGCAGGATGCTTTATCAGATAATCGTTCAAATCCAAACCGCATTCTAAAAAATCTTCTGCAGGAGACGGAAAACCAGCCATGACTTGCGAAGCCATAGGAAATTCCTGCTTCGATTTTGGCGACAAAATGTTAAATTTAAGTTTCTTTTTACTCATATCTGCTCTTTAAGGGCAGATGTATTATAAAGGCATTCTTTTAAAAAATCCACAAATAAATAATTTAATTGCATACTCTCTTTAATTCAGCTAAGTCGTTTGATGTCGGTTCAAGAGTATCATACTGATTTAAATAGTACATTATGTCATCTGCTCCAGTTGTATGATCCATCCCCAAAGCATGGCCCAATTCGTGCGCAAATAATCTAATAAGCTGTTTTTCTGTTTGAAACTCATAAATATTAATAAATCTGCCTTCAGGACCTTGTATGTAAACACCCTTCTCAAAACTTTCACCTAACTGACTTCCTATTCCGTTGTAAGTTCCTGCGTTTAAATTCAATTCACCGATTAGCTTATTCAATGTAGCCGCCTGAGCGTTTATGATATTTACCAAATCATTGAGATCATCAGCCTTTTGTGAAATTTGTTTTGAACTGTTTTCAAGATATATTCTTCTTTGTCCTAATGTTGTTATACTGTTAGATGAAGGCCGTTTATTATTTTTTACTTTTTCTACTTCTAGATTGTAACTTTCCACTTCCTGATTATATTTTTTTTGTAATTTTTCCAATTCATCATGCTGTCGCGTATATTGAGCATGAAGCTGATCATAATTTTCTTTTATTCTATTAAAGTTTTCTTCGGTGGCTGTTATTTTAATACCCAACTTATTCAACTGATCAACGCTAGACTGCCTATAATCATAAATCAGATTTATTTCAATTTCCCCCTCGGGATCATAAGCAAAAAGCTGTTTATCTATTAAATTAGACCAAACGCTTGAAGCCTCCTCTATTATTTCATGAAGCCTTTGCTCGCTTAAATTAAACTTTGGATCAATGGTGCCTATTCTGTAAGTCAAAGGCTTTTTGCATGAACGACTGTAAAGTGAGTATATTCCGCCCCTATCCTCAAAAAATGAAATCAATTCAATTCCTCCACTAAAAAACGTAAATAGAAAAAAGTATCCGAGAGCCGAAAAAATCACAACAACTAACAAACCGGATAATATTGACTTAATTTGATTATTTTTCATTGACATGACTAAATATTAATTACTTCATATTAATTTTAAATGAAAAAATTTATTTTGTCTTTCTATATTTATTATAATAAGTCTGTTTTGTCGATCTCGCCATTTTCAACAACCTTTTTTTAGTCAAATTTTTTACCTGACGTTCACCAAGATTAGGATACTGCCGATGGATTTCTTCATGTATTATGGTATCAATAATTCCGCCTCGGAATAATCTCTTAGATTTTTCCTTGTTTATTCTTATCACCTTTGTTTGATAATTTATCTCTCCATAATCCCCCATTTTATTATCTACTAATCTTGTCCATTTATTACCCCTAGACATAATTTTATTAGTATTAATAAATAATTAATTATTTTAAACTATCTTAAAATTTATATCTAAGATAATAACAAAAGATTAAAAAATTATGTGGGATAACTATGACAGTGGAACGTTCGATATTTTAAGCTATGTAACTACGGCCGTATTTATTTTTTTAATAATTTTAATTTTTATTATTCTCCTTGCTTTGATGGTAAAAAATAAGAGTAATGCCTCGCCTAATCCTCTTAAAATCATTGAAGAACGATATGCAAAAGGAGAAATAAACAGAGAAGAATTTGAACAGAAAAAAAAGGATATTCTGGAAGCAGAAAAAAAGAAATGAATTTTAAGGGGCGGAGTGGGTGGCACAATTAACAGAGGATAAAATGAACCTATAGAATATAATTAATAAAAAATAATTATTCTATTGGTAACCAGCTCATTTTATCCATAAGTAAACCTTCTATTCGGTAACTGTGATTTTGTTCAGAGAAGCCGCTATGATGTTGATCATTGACCTTTTCTGGTCCATAAGTAAAATAAAGTCCTTTTTTACCGCCATTGTGGTACCGTCTAATTTTGAAAGCGGCGATAGCAACGAGCCACGGGTAAACTTCTTTCAAATCGACATCATCGGGATAAAAAATACAGTGTTCGTCAATTTGTTTTTGAAATAAGTGTTCATCAAATTCTCCATTCTTGTTAATTCCCCAGCCTGCCATCTTAGCGCATTTTTCAAAGTCATAATTATTTTTTTCGAAATTCTCTTCAAATTCTGCTTTTTCTATTTTTGTCATTTTTTTGCCGTTTTGGGATTTAAAATATTTTATTAATCCTTTTTTGCGTTCTATATTTCTTGCTGATTGAGGAAAATAAAATATCGCCGGACAGTTATGTCCTAAGTTTTGACTTAGATCAATATGCAAGGGAAACGGTTTTCGTGATGTAAACTGACGATGCATTTTTAATTCAGCAACTAATGCTATAGCCTTTCCCTCGAAGCCTTCTTCTAATATGTGTTCGCCCTTTTTTAGGTTTCCAAGGAAGTGGTTGAATGACATATCTCCTTGGGCAAGATAAGGTTGATTTGAACATATTGCTGAATCAAAAGCATCATGAATACCAATCATCATTCCGCAAGCGCTCAATTCGCCCAATTCATGATGTTTTGGAAGCTGTTCTAATTTATTTTTGTCAAAACCTCTTTTTTCCAGCATTTTTGGAGGAAAAGTTGTTATTTGTTTGGAATTGGAATAATTCAGCCAATGCGCGCCTTTAACCAGATTTTCCGGAAGAACTCCGACGAAGAAAATACCATCGTTAGGAGAACCTTCGTTTATTCTGGGTGCTTGGTCATATAAATCCCTCGATCCAGTGGGATTAGATATTTTACCGCTTCTGACCGCCTCCTCAAGAAAAACACTGTTAGAATTATGAATCAGAACAGTTGCACTTAAGAAATTGCAATTATCAATATAATCAGCTCTATTTTTAATTATCTCTCCTACTGGCGCCTTTTGCTTCAAGCCGATAGAATCTGCTTTATCACATAGCTCCGAAAATCTCTGAAGTTGCTCGTCATTCCATGCTAAACACCAAGCATCTTGTTTGAACTTATTAGTTATTTTATTACGAAGGTCGGCAAACAGATCAGGAATGAATTTTTCTTCTTTTAAATGCCAAGTGGCAATTTCATAATCATTTTTGATTTTGGATATTAGACTCTTTCCACTTTCAGACAAGGCAATTTTTTTGTCGACAAAAAACGTCTGGTTCTTTAAAAATTGATCATCAGCTAAATTGATTCCTGGATCATTGTTGTCATTAACAAAAATTCCATCATTGATATTGTGTGCTGGCCATCCCAACAGGCGAAGAGTATTTATTTTTTTTAAATATCGGCCTCTTTAAGAAATCACCAAACATTGCGTTATCAGACTCTTCCCTTTTTCGAGCCTCTTCTTTCAGCTCTTCAATACCGCTAAAATATTTTTCCATGTCATCAATCGGTTCTTTAAAAAAAGCTTCAATTTTTTTTCGGAATTCGGCTAATTTATTTTCATATTTTTTTAGTAGTAAAAACCAATCTTTGTCTGTCTTGTAGCAGTCTGATTCAAGCTCAATATATTTTTGATTTAGATATAAATTTTTCATTTCCGCAGGGTCTTTTTGCTGAGTAGCAGCCAAATTCAGTGCAGTACACTCGGTTCTTCTTTCTGAATTTTCAAATAACCGTTCTCTCTCGATTTGGAACCAAGTTTTAATGGGCTCCATGCGAGCGGCAAAATTCGCCCGTCGTTTTTTTGTTACTAGATCAAAAAATTTTACTTTCAATCCGTTTTGTTCTGCAAGAAATTTATACTGACTACGCTCCTCAAGGCCTTGGACAAAGTCATCAGTTTGATCAATTGCAGGACCAAATTGCCTTCGTAACTCTTGGGCCTCGATAAGAAATGATTGTATCTCTTCATGGTATTTGTCATCTATTTCATTGTCAGGCTCCATTTTTGGTGATTCTTCTATATTTTCCTTTTTTAAAACATCCTTCTGCGATTGATAAATTGCCAAAAAAACATCCATCTCTTGAAGCAGGTTATCAATGCCCAGTCTGTAACTGTCACATTCTTTGGGTTTAATCTCCTCTAATCTTTTACGGAAAAAATTCAAATTATTGCCAATAGTTTCAACTTCAGGCACTAGTTTTTTTTCATTTATTTCTGATAATACTTCAGAAGTATCTTGTAATTTTAATTTTTTTTCGATTGACATAATGCATATTTAATACTAATTCTTTATTTTTTATCCTACATGAGTCACTCATCATCAACACTTCCCATAATTCCTATCTAATCTATTTACACAAAAACTAAGTAAATTTTTTTATGCTATTATAAGATTAAAAAATTTACCTAAATTTATTATATCATCTTGCTTAATTTCTACAATATTCTCCTTCCTAGCTTAAAAATCAAGGCTTTGCAGGTTTGGGAGAGGCAGGATTTACCACAGAAATCGCCATCAGAATCTGGCGATTTCTTCTGTCCTGGGTTGGCGTTTGGACTGCCACAGGCAGTCCTCCGACGCTCGTTTTATCGCTCGGCTTCCGCCTCACTCCTTGCTCGCTTCCAATCCGTTAATCCCGCAATTCAATTTAATTTAAAAAGCACCATAAATGGTGCTTTTTAATTATTGGG
>CAYGKC010000001.1:50083-71295 GCA_964350585.1 uncultured Gammaproteobacteria bacterium | reverse complement strand
AATTAATAAATAATAAAAAATATGCATCAAGAAGAAATGACCAAAAAAATTGAAGAAGTTTCCGAGGATATGTTTGACAAAGTGTTTTTAGATATGATGATCATGCATCATGAAGGCGCTGTGGATATGGCAAAGGTTGTCCAAAGAAGGTCAAAAAATGACAAGATTAAAGAATTTGCAAATAAAATAATCGAAACGCAGCAAAATGAAATCAGACAAATGGAACAATGGAAAAGTGAAGTTTAATTTTTTTTAAATTCAGATAAAAAAACACTCCCCAACGGGGAGTGTTTTTAAATCAATGAATTAATTACTTCTGTTAGTGTTTACTAATATATATCTTGCATCCATATTATCTTCATTTAATATTCCGAGTACATCAATGTTCATATTTTGATTAATATCGTTAAAAGATGCTCTTTTGCCATCCATAAAATATTGCGTATCGTTGTTTGTATGGACAGTTATTCTTCTTCCATTTTCATTGGGTTCGACAATAATTCTGTTTTCTTCTATTGAAACAACTCTACCCATTATTTCTGCACTGCCATGCGGTAAAGACTTATTTACAATCACTTGTGCTGATATTTCATTGCCCTGAGGATTACCTTGGATCCAAACAGTATCACCTGTACTTACGTCAGCCATTTCAATTTTATCACCGAACCAGTTAGTAATGGTTGGATTGTTACCTTCGTTAATTGTATATTCGGTTCCATCTTGAGTTCTTATTATTAAGGGATTTGTTCTGGTTACTTCACCGGACATTATTGCCATATTATTCATTTGCTGGCCATCATTGCGCTCATTGTATACTCCTGCAGGTTGATTTTGATTTTCAACACAAACACCGTCCATACAGGTTGTTCCTTCGTTATTTACCGCGTATGATGAGGTCTTTGGTCCTACAAAGCCCAATGTTGGAATTAGAATTGCGGCCGCAACAAGAACCAAAATTACTAAAATTTTAATATTCATATATTTATTTTTATATTACTTAAACTTTCTATTCGACCTAACAAATTTGACGCAAATATTAAGATAGAATTTCCTTTTTTTTGTTAATTAAAAATCCGCTTATTTTGCGGATTTTTAATAATAATAATTATTCTCTTTTTTCTTCTGCTTTTTCTTTTCCTTTCTCTGCTAAATTATCAATTAATACACTTGCCTGGTTTTTGCCGCCAAGTCCGAAAGCTATGCCACCGGCAATTGCAAACATAATAACAATTCCGGCAAATAGTATTTGAATAAGACTGGACGCAATATTTAATTGTACTAGCGCAGCCATACCAGCAAAGATTACTATTGACCATTTAGCCACTAACCCCAGAATTTTGGCATTGCTTTCATTCATTTTAAAAGTTGTTGCCGATTTTGAAATAAATTTTTGGAGGAATTTACCAATTATTAATCCAATTGCAAGTATTGCAATAGCGGCTAGAACATTTGGCAGATAAAGTACTAAGCTTGTTAAAAAATTGTTTACTTCTGAAATTTCCAATGTTTGCATTGCCGCAATCAGAGTCAGAATTACAATAAACCATTTAATTATTTTTCCGACTATTCTTCCAACGGAAATGTTTATTCCCATCTTCTGCATTTCTTCCTTTAGGCCGATTCTCTCAAAAAAATGTTCCAGTTTTGTCACATTAAAAATTTTTACGATTAAAAATTCTAAAGCTCTTCCAATAAGCCAGCCGATTACAACTATTATTATCGCACCTAAAATTCTCGGTAAATATAAGGCAATATTATACCAGGCATTTTGGAATGAACTTATAAATATATCTCCCCATGTAGGCATATGGATAAATTAAATTATTTATTCATTTAAGATAACAGTTAAATGTTAAAATTAAGTTAAATTTTGGGTTGTTTTTTTAATTCAATTTTAATTTTGGTTATGTATTGTTATTTTAAAGATAATTAATAATCTTAAAATTATGGCAAAAATATCTCCAGCAGAAGTACAAAGATATTTGGGTGGAATGAATTATCCAGCCACGAAGGATGATTTGATGAATAAAGCAAGGACAAGCGGTGCGCCACAAGAAATGATCGACGCATTACAACAACTTGAGCAAGAGGAATTTGGTGGCCCTCAGGATGTAACAAAGGCGTTGGGCGAAGGAGGAGGTGAAGAAGAAGAAGGAGGAGGACAGAGTATGGGAGGTGAAGAGGGAGAAGAAATGTAGTATAAGGCCCACAAAAGTAGGGACGTATAAAATTATAAAAAACAATGCTTTTTAGCATTGTTTTTTTGACATTTTAACAATAAAATAGTAAAATTTATTAGATAAAAATAATAAATTAAGCTTTTAATATGGCTATTAAAATTGATCAAAGTAAGTGTTGTTGGAAAGATGGCAAATGTACCAGTTGTTCATGCGGAACAGCTTGTACGGGTTGTGTAGAAGCTTGCGCAATGGGCGCCATAAGCAGAGAGGATACAGTTAAAGTCGATTCCGATAAGTGCATTGATTGCGGAGCATGCATTTCTTTTTGCAAGCACGGAGCAATAAGTTTATAAAATGGTAATTTTAGCTATTGAAACATCATGCGATGAAACATCAGTTGCAGTATTAAAAGCTCAGAAAAATAAATTGAGCCTGCTTTCAAATGTTGTTTCTTCACAAATAGATATCCATAAGCAATACGGTGGAGTTGTTCCAGAGATTGCTGCGCGTCATCATGTCCAAAATATTAATCCCGTAATAATGGAGGCGTTAGAAGAGGCAAAGTTAAAGCCCAGTCAAATAGATCTTTTGGCAACTGTGTCCGGACCCGGACTTATAACTTCATTGATTGTGGGAGTGGAGGCTGCAAAGTCATTAAGTTTTGCCTGGAAAAAGCCTCTTATTAACGTCAATCATATGTACGGGCATATAGCAGGAAATTTTCTGGAAAATGTAAAGTTTCCCGCCATTTCTCTTATTGTTTCTGGAGGACATACTGAATTAATACACCTTCGAAGTTATACAAATTATAAAAAAATAGGCCAAACAGTTGATGATGCTGCAGGTGAAGCTTTTGATAAAGTGGCAAAACTTTTGGAATTAGGTTACCCGGGAGGTCCCATTGTTTCTAAAATGGCTACGGAGGGTAATATTGAAGCATTTAAATTTCCAAGGCCGATGTTAAACTCGAATGATTTTAATTTCTCATTTTCAGGTTTGAAAACGGCAGTGCTTTATGCGTATCAAAAGCTTAAAGTTAAGGATGAAAAGGTGGTCAAGGATATTTGCTCTTCCTTTGAACAGGCTGCGGTTGATGTTTTAGTCGGGAAGACAATCAAAGCGGCAAAAAAATACAAAGTAAAAAGTGTTATTTTGGCCGGAGGAGTTGCCGCTAATAAAAGATTAAGATTGGAGCTCAAGGAAAATGCAGAAAAATTAGGCTACAACTTTTATGTGCCGGAATTTAAATTGTGCACAGATAATGCAGCAATGATTGCAATTGGAGCTTATTTTCTTTCTAAAAAGAAAAAAGTTCCAAAAGATAATTGGAAAAAAATAAAAGTTGATCCTAATTGGGAGTTGAAATAATTTCTAATTTCTAATTTTTAATTTCAAATGGAACAGGATTTTTATTGTAAAAATATCTTAAGCGGTAAAATTAAGTATAAGGTAGTTGAAGAAACCAATAATATTTTGGCTTTTCATCATACTAAGCCGAGTTATAAAATGCATATTGTTGTAATTCCAAAAAATCATATAGTTGATTTAGTATCTGTTTCTGATTTAGAAATAATAAAAGAAATTTTTGAGGTTATTTTAAAAATCATTAAAAATAACAAA
Organism: uncultured Gammaproteobacteria bacterium; assembly: GCA_964350585.1. Lineage (GTDB taxonomy): Bacteria > Patescibacteriota > Patescibacteriia > 2-01-FULL-39-33 > 2-01-FULL-39-33 > JBAYJM01. Next base: position 67,495 of record CAYGKC010000001.1, on the reverse strand, counting down.
TTGATCGATTTTAAAATAATTAATAATAGTGGAAAGTATCAGGACAGTAAGCATTTGCATTTTCATCTAATTTCTAATTTTTAATTTTAAACCCTGTTAGAAAGTTATACTATGAAATACATTACTAATTCAGAAAAAGATACATTTAAACTTGCTGAAAAATTTGCTAGCAAACTTAAAGGCGGTGAGGTATTGTGTTTGGTAGGTGATTTAGGCGCGGGAAAAACGGCGTTTACTAAAGGGTTGGCTAAAGGATTGGGCGTAAAAAATATTATCACCAGCCCGACTTTTGTATTAATGAAAGTATATGATACTAGCAAAAATAAATGTGGAATAAAGAAATTGGCACATATTGATGCCTACCGCCTTTCAGGTGGCGTAGCTTTGGAAGAAATCGGCGTAACGGATTATTTTAATGATAAAAATTGCATTACTGTCATAGAATGGGCCGATAGAGTAAAGGATCTTTGGCCTCAAAATGCGTTAGAAATTAATTTGAAAATTTTAGATGGCGATAAAAGAGAAATAAATATTTAATGATAGTTTTTATAAAATAAAACAGTCGGCAATTCATCCATGAATTGCCGACTTTAGTTTAAAGGTTGTTTAAAATAATTAAAATAACTCTGATTTTATCAGAGTTAAATCTATCTTATTGGTTTGATTATTTTTATTCAGCAACTCTAAAGACTTCTTCAATTGAAGTGAGGCCATCTAATACTTTGAGAATTCCATCTTGAACCATTGTAATTACTCCCATGGCAAAAGCCATTTCTTTTATCTCAAATTCCGAAAGATTCCCTTTTGTAACCTCATTTTTCATTTTATCGGTTATTGGAATGATTTCAAAAATACCAACTCTGCCTTTGTATCCGATGCCTTGGCATTCTTCACAGCCCTTTGGCTTATAAAAATTTAGATTGCTGGTTTCTACGCTATATCCCGAATTGCTTGGTATTTTTTCTATTAAAGCTTTCACTTTTTCTAATGTTTCGCTGTTTATCTCAGTTTTTTCCTTGCATTTGCACAACCGCCTTACAAGTCTTTGGCCTACTGAAAGATTTAAAGCAGGAGCAAGTAAATAAGGTTTTGCTCCCATTGAAAGGAATCTGGGAATTGCTCCGAAAGCATCGTTTGTATGAATGGTGGATAGTACCAGATGTCCTGTTAATGCTGCCTGAATGGCAATTTCAGCCGTATCCAGGTCTCTTATTTCACCGACCATAATAATATCAGGATCTTGCCTTACAATCGCCTTTAAGCCTTTTGCGAAAGTATATTTGTCATTAACCTGGCTTTGATTTACTCCTTCGAGTTCATATTCGATAGGATCTTCAATGGTGATGATTTTTATTTCAGGATTATTGATTTTCCTTAAGATTGAGTATAGCGTTGTAGTTTTACCGGATCCGGTAGGACCGGTAGTAACGATCATACCGTTTGGCCTATTTATTTCTTTGGTTAAAAAATCTAGCGCTTGCCCTCTTAATCCTAAGTCTTCAAAATCAAGTCCGGCAAATGATGACATAAGCAATCTCATAACGACACTTTCTCCGAATGCCGTAGGTAAACAGGAGACTCTGACATCAATTTTGTCATCACTTAAAAAAATAGTAAAACGGCCGTCCTGGGGTTTGTCATTTATGTTGATTTTTAATTTTGCCAGCTGTTTGATTCTAGATATTATCTGTGGCCATAATTGTTTCTCTATATCAGCGACGTCATTAAGTACACCGTCAATTCTAAACCTTACTTTAATAGAACCCTCTTCGGCTTCAACGTGAATATCAGAAGATCGCGATTTGATTGCAGCTGCAATAATAAGCGACACCATTTCAGTAAGTGAAATGTTTTTAAGTTTTTCGTTTAAATCTGTAAATTTTGCAACTTCATTGCCCAGTTTTTCTATATCTTCGGATTTTATTTCAATGCCTCTGGAAAATTTTCTTATTTTAGGAAGTGCCTCATACACTTTTATGCCTTTTTCAAAACTATGGTTTGAAATCAAGTATGTTTCAACACTGGCAAATTTTTTCTTTGATAATTGTTGCTCCAATTCTTTCACATTATCATTGTAATCAACAGCGCCAAGGCGAATTTCTTTTCCTGTGTTTAGGAAACAAATAACTTTTAATTCTCTAGCCTGCGCTTCTTTAATTGTTGTAATAGTGTCAGGACTTATGCCAAAGTTATCAAGGTTAATATAAGAAAGGCCAAGTTCATCAGCTTTCTTTTTGGTTTCTCCTTCTTTTTCTTTTAAATCAATGCTTTTAATTTTTTGCTGTAATTTCGCAGGAGCAGAATCTTCATTAGCACTATCGGGCAGCAAATCTTCAATTGATTGTCCAACAACAGACATTTTTTTTCAATTATTGTTATTAATGTAATTATAGAGTTTTAAAGGTTTTTTTTCAAGTAAAAAACTCGGGCCTCAAAGCCCGAGTTTTATTTTATACTATTTTCTGGAAACACCCGGATAAAGCTGTTGAACTGTTCTTAATATTTTACTGTCTTCATTTCCCGCGGTTATCCGTAGAAACATCATTGTCCAAGTTGCCCATTGAAAAGTGGTAATGAAGGAAGCGACAACAATTATGATTATAATCATTAGCGCGATACATATGCCGAAGATTAGATACGCAGCTATTGGAACTATTGTTGGGAAGTATAAAGGTATAATGACAAGCGGAATAGCAGTAAGTACAATCGAGGCAAAAGCGCTTATAAACATTCCTACTACATAAACTATCAAAAGAATTGCTGAAATTTCAAGGATGACAACCCAATTTTTTTTGAAAAGATTCCAAGCTAATTTTAAGGCTTCAACAAATTTTTTCTTTTGATTTACTATATAAATAATTTGCAATTTAGGAATGGCAGATATTAAAAGGATGCCAATAATAAATAAAACAAATAGTACCCCGTAAATTAAAAGTTGCCACCAACCTGATGAGAATAAGTAAACAACAAGCCCAAACAATGCAAAAATTAAAAATAGTATTGCCTTTATGATGGCATTAGACCAAAATATCGGCCAGAAATTTACTACTCCGGCACCAATACCTTCATTAATGGTAGTTTTCTTATTTTTTGAAATATTTAGTATATTATTGATTAATCCGATTTGAGAAATCACACTAAGCCAAATAAAGAAGACTGCAATAACAACGGCAAGTGCAAGAATAAGTATGGCTATTATCATAGTCCCGGGGGATGACACTAATAGACCCCACATATTTTGCCAAATATTTTCACCATTTTGAGCACCAACGCCTAATCCATATTGGAAGCTTGAAATAATATCTCCTATTAAACCCTTGTTTGTGCGATTAAAAAAGAATCTTGAAATAATTTCATATTCGCCTCCGCTAGAAAGAAGTGTTGCAAAAAATCCAAGCACCCAAAGTGAACGGAAATTCCAAGCTATATTCCAGGCCTTTTTCAGTATAGGCCTGTAGAGATTTATTTGGGGCATATTTTTTAAAACGTTATTTGATTAGAGTATATTTTAATAAATTATAACATAAATTATAAAACAAGAAAAATAATAGCGCGCTTTTGGCGCGCTATTTGTAGATGCTGTTTAGGAAATTGATGCGTCAGCTTCTTTTATGTTAGGGGAAGGTGTTTTATTTTCTTCTATTTTTGGTTTTTCTGGTTCAAAAATGGCTTCAAATTGCTCGACTTCTAATGTTTCTTTGGAAATGAGCTCATTCTTAATTTTTTCTAAGAAGTCTTTCTTTTCAATTAATATAGTTCTTGCTTTCTCGGCAGCTTCTTTTAACAGTTTAGAAATTTCTTCATCTATCAATTCTGCGCTTTTTTCAGAATAATCCCTTTGCTCGTGCAATTCACGGCCCAAGAAAATTAATTCCTCTTTTTGGCCGAAAGTTCTTAAGCCTGTTTTTTCAACCATGCCGAATTCTGTAATAAGTTTTTTGGCAAGTTTTGTTGCTTGCTGAAGGTCGTTTTGCGCACCAGTCGTTACTTCACCGTAAATCTGCTCCTCGGCAATTCTTCCTGCCAACAGCACTGAAAGTTCTTCCAGGAATTCGCTTCTAGTATGGAGTTTTTTATCTTGTGTTGGAAGTTTCAAAGTAAAACCGGCTGCCATTCCTCTTGCGATTATGGAAACTTTTCTGATCCTGTCGGTGTTTGGAAGCATGTGGGCCACAAGCGCATGGCCGGCTTCATGATATGCAGTTATGCATTTTTCTTGTTTACTTAGAATATGGCTCTTTCTTTCTGGACCTAAAATGACTTTATCTATGCTTTTTAAAACATCATCAAGATCTATTTGTTTTTTATTTTTAAGAGCGGCTAAAATAGCAGACTCATTAAGCAAGTTTGCCAAATCGGCACCAGAAAAACCAGGTGTCATCTCCGCAATTCTCCTTAAATCAATGTCTTTTGCCATCGGTTTATTTTTACTATGAACTTTTAGGATGCAATCTCTATCATCAATATCCGGCAAATCAAGGGTAACTCTCCTGTCAAATCTACCCGGTCTTAAGAGCGCAGAATCAAGTACGTCAGGCCTATTGGTAGATGCCATTACTATAACATTGGTATTTGTATCGAAACCATCCATTTCAACAAGGATCTGATTAAGTGTTTGTTCTCTTTCATCATGGCTTCCGCCAAGTCCAGCTCCCCTTTGCCTTCCCACTGCATCTATTTCGTCAATAAATATTATACAAGGCGCATTCTTTTTTGCTTTTCTGAATAAGTCTCTAACTCTTGAAGCTCCGACACCGACAAACATTTCTACAAATTCTGATCCTGAGATGCTGAAGAAAGGCACATTGGCTTCTCCGGCTACTGCTTTTGCCAATAAAGTTTTTCCTGTTCCAGGCGCGCCCAAAAGTAAAACACCTTTTGGTATTGTGGCTCCGAGAGAAAGGAATTTTTTTGGATTTTTTAAGAAGTCCACTACCTCAATTAATTCTTGCTTAGCTTCTTTTACACCCGCTACATCTTTAAAGGAAGTTTTTAAGTTCTTATTCATGTTGAATTCCTTTGCTCCACTTTGACCAAAGTTCATAGCTTTGCTGTTTGCTCCCTGAGCCTGTCTCATAATAAACCAGAAGAAAGCAATTATTAAAATAAAGGGTATGAGGAAGGGCACAATTGTTAGAAGTATGAATCTCATACTGCTCTCATTTATAACTTCTATATCAACAGCTAAAAGTTTCTCATTATCCACATTCAAATTATTTAAAAGGGAGCTTATACTCTCAGAGGCTTCTTTTTGCATTACTTGTTTGGTGCCATCATTAAGTGTTATATCAACTGTATTGTCTTTAACAACAAGGCTTTTTACTTTTCCAGAGTTTATTTGTTCAGCTAAGGTTGTTTGCCCTATGGTATCTGTTTTTGTTCCTGTATTGCTAACCAAACTAAACAAAGCAGATATTATAATCAAGAAGACGAATACAAGTATCAGATTGCGGGTTAAATTTTTCATATGGTTTTAATAAATTAACGATAAATTAAGTAATAATATTTCAAAAATTATTATATCATCATACTTTTTTTTTATGAAAAAGTCAATAATTCAAAATGTAGTGGATAATTTTTGGGAAAAAACGCTTTTTAGGATCTTGCCTCATTGGATTTTACCTAACTATTTCACTATTTTAAGAATAATACTATTGCCATTTATTTTGTACTTTCTATTTTCAAGCCAATATGTTTTGGCACTTATTTTCTTTATTGTGGCATCTCTTTTTGATACTGTTGACGGTTCATTGGCAAGAAAAAGGAATTTGATGACTACTTTCGGCGCATGGCTTGATCCTTTGGCTGATAAGTTGCTAATCGTATTCTTTTTGCTATTTATTATATCATTGTATCCGTATTCTTTATTAACTTTAGCAATTATTATAATTGAAATTATTTCAATTGCAGTAAGTTCAATTGTTTATTTTTTGTTAAAAAATAAAAAAGAAGTTAAGTCTGATGGATGGGGTAAGGTCAAGATGGTTTTAGAAGTTGCAGGTGCGATCGCTGTTCTTGGCTTTATAATATTTGGCAACTTCACTTTTATAATTTTAAGCGCTGTTTTCTTTGGTTTAGCAATTATGTTCGCTTTTTTAAGTATCATAAACCACATCAAAAAATATAATAAACAAAAAAATCCCCCCAGTAGGGGGATTTAATTTATTTAGACTTCTTCCTTTTTTTTCTCTTTTGTTTTTGTCGCTTTAGGTTTTTTCTTTATTTCTTCCGATTGTGATTCTGTTTCTTCAGATTTGGGTTTATCATCTTTTTCTTCTTTTACAGTGCTATCTGAAGCCTCACTTTCATTTTTTGGTTCTTTTGGTTTCGACATACTTAATCCTAATCTGTGATTTTTGGGATCAAGCGAGACAATATAGAAATCCAGTTCATCACCAATTTTGCCTAGGTCATTGATATTTGTAACAGGCTTATCACTTAACTGTGAAATATGCGCTAATCCGTGGATGTTTGGTTCTAGTTCTACAAATAATCCAAAAGGATTTACTTTAATAATCTTTCCTTTTACCTTCTGACCTGTTACATATTTCTTTTCTATTCCATCCCAAGGATCTTTTTGCATTTTTTTCATTGAAAGGAATATTTTTGAATTTTCAATTCCGATTATTTCTGCGGTGATTTTTTCTCCAACTTTAACAAAATCATTTGGGTTTTCGATTCTTTGCCATGCAATTTCAGAGATATGGATTAATCCTTCAAGTTTATCGTCAAATTCTACGAATATGCCAAAATCAGTTACGGCAGTAACGGTGCCTTCCACCTTCTGGCCCACTTTGTATTTCCCTAAAACATCTTTTTGAGTTTCTTCCCAAGCTGTTTTTTCTGAAACAATAAGCTTATCTTCGCCTTCATTGAGATCTAAAACTTTAACGTCAAATTTCTTGCCTATATATCCTTTTAGAATTTCTAAAATTCTATTTTTATCTCCGCCCGGAATTCTTGGATAGTGTTCTGGCGAAAGCTGGGAGACAGGTAAAAATCCCATTGTGTTTTCTACTTTAACCATTAATCCGCCTTTATTGGCATCAGTTATGAGAGCTTGCACAATATTATTATCTTTTTCATTGTCTCTAAGGTTTTGCCAGGCTTTTTGTCTGCCTGCATATTGAAATGACAATTCAATTTCGCCGTTTTCATTCTCCAGTTCTAAAACTGTAGCTTCAACGGTATCGCCAGCCTTTAAATTTTTATATTCATCTGATTCGTCATAGCGTTCTCTTCCACGTACTACGCCTGTTGCTACTCCGCCAAGGTCTATATGCACTTCATTTTTATTTGAAGATATTACGGTTCCTGAAATTAATTCACCAGTTTTTGGCAAATTAAAATACTGCTTTTCTTCAAGCAGTTTTGACATTATTGAATCTTTTTTGTCTTTTGTGCTCATATTAATTAGATTAGCCTCTGAGAGCTTTTCAGAAGCCCCGCTTTTTATTAGTAAAATTTAATTTTGCGGGATGAATTAAATTTCATTTAATATAGCAGATTGGTTTTATTTTGTCAATGAATATCGAGATTAAATTTTTATTAAGCAATTTAAATAAATTATTTGATATAATTGGATTATTTTGACATAATAACGATGTCACAGTTTAAAATAGTAGCTTATGAGGAGCAGATTAAATGAGAATACTTATTGGTTTTGCGGTAACGGCTGTGTTGTTGATTGTGGCTGTTAAGTTAAGCGATAAGGAGCCCAAATGGCTTGGTAACGGTTAATCTCGGATTTTGTCTTAGGCGGACGTCTCACAATCGAGTGAGTCGAACGCCTTCTTTATTTAAACAATAAAAAAATGTCATTTATTAGAAAAAAAGAAGACTTTGTTTGTGAAAAATGTGGCACTAAAGTAAAGGGTGACGGTTATACCAACCATTGCCCGAATTGCTTATGGTCAAAACATATTGATGTGCAACCGGGTGATCGTTTAGAGGAATGCGGAGGTATGATGCGTCCCGTGGACATATATAAAGAAGGTCAGGAATGGATTTTAACTCACCGATGTGAAATCTGTGGAAAGTTAAAAAGAAATAAGGTTGATGAAGCAGATGACTTTGATGAGGTTGTAAGATTGGCCAAAGAAATCAATGATAAGAAAGTAAAAAAATAAGTTGTTAAGTGTGGAAAAACAGTTTGAAAGATTATTTTTTATATATTATAATAATTTTACCTCTATTTAGCTTGAGAACAGCTAAATAATAACGGGCCTCGCATATTGCGGCCAAAGAAAGGAGGACGGATAGTGTCAAAGATGTTCTCTCTCATGTTGTGCCTGGCCTTTGTTAAAGGCGATGAAGGCGCTGTTTTAAGGCCAGTACAAGAATCTTTGACAAAACCCTGTCAAGTCTCGGCACTCCAGCCGATGGATTGGTGGGTAACTAAGGAATGCGCAGAAGTGATATTTGCTTATGCCCCGGTAATACGGAGTTGGATATGGGTTGACGCAGAAATCATTTTTGTCAGCATTTCTTACGGAAAGGACTTTGGCGGTGGTGACGCTGTTTTCATCCAACCACACTTTAACCCCGATGCCCGACAGGCATCGGAGAAAGGAGGGCAGGAAGTCGCAAAGCAAGTGACGCGACTCGATATCGGCGAGTATTATATTTATCAATGGCCTGTTGCCATTGATTGTACTCCTCAAGTAGCACTCATTTGAGTGTTTACATACAGAGGCGGAATCTGAAGCGAAAGCTGAAGGTACCGCCTCATTTTTTTATTAGTAAAAATTGTCGATTTTGTTATAATTGTTAGATAGAAAAGCAGATTATTTATAAATATTATGCAGACAATACCTGAAAAATTCTTTGGAGTAGCTAAAAGATATCCAACTAAGAAAGCATTGATGTTTAAAGAAGATCAGAAGTATAAAGCTATGACTTTTAGTGAGTTTATGGATCAGGTGAAATTTGTGGCAACTGCACTTCAAAAACTTAATATTAAAAAAGGCGACAAGGTTGCAATAATGTCTGAAGGAAGGCCAGAGTGGCCGATTGTGGATTTAGCTAGTATGGCTATAGGCGCGATAGTAGTTCCGATACATACCAACTTAAGCAGTAAAATTGTAAACTACATTATTTCGCATAGTGAAGTGAAAATAGTTTTCACTTCAAAAATTGAATTCTTAGATAAAATTTCTCAAGATGAGTTAATCTTTCTTGAAAACTTTGTTTTAATGGATAATTTTAACGAACTAAAAATTCAAAGAAATAATTTAATAAGCTGGGAAAATTTCCTAAAAAAAGGTGATGTTAGGAATTTTACTTTTGCAAAAAATGAAGCTGATGATATCTGTACTATTATTTATACATCGGGAACTACCGGCTTGCCAAAAGGCGTGATGCTTAGCCACAAAAATATTTTAAGTAATGTGGAAGCTGTTGGAGAAGCTGTACCAGTTAAGAAAAAAGATGTCTTTCTTTCCTTTTTGCCGCTCTCACATATTTTTGAGAGGACTGCCGGATATTATATTCCATTATTAAATGGCGCAACTATCGCGTACGCTGAAAATGTAAAGACTTTGCTTAAGAATCTACAGGAAATAAAGCCGACATTTTTAATTTGCGTTCCTAGAATTTTTGAAAAGTTAAGCGATGGTATTTGGAGTAATGTTGAAAATTTTTCACCTCTGAAAAAGAAGCTTTTTTACTGGTCGTTAAAGCAAAAAAAAGGGAATTTTGCTTACGTAATTGCAGATAGGTTGGTTTTTAAAAAAATAAGGAAAAAAATGGGCGGAAATCTCCATTTGGCTATATCAGGAGGAGCGGCTCTTGACGAAAGATTTGCAAGATTTTTTAGTAAGATGGGAATTAAGATTTTTGAAGGATACGGATTAACTGAAACATCTCCCGTTCTGGCTGTTAATAGAGAGTCAAAGGTTAAATTCGGAACGGTTGGCTTGCCGGTAAGCGGAATGGAAATAAAAATTTCAGAAGATAAAGAAATTTTAGCCCGCGGTCCCAGTATTATGAAAGGTTATTACAAAAATGAAACAGAAAGCACAAAAGCGATTGATGCTGACGGCTGGTTCTATACCGGGGACTATGGATTTATCGATAAAGAAGGTTTTTTGATTATTGTCGGAAGAAAAAAAGAAATGATCGTGACTTCAGGAGGAAAGAATGTTTGGCCTGAACACATTGAGCAGGAGTTGAATTTTGACAAACTTGTGACGCAGTCACTGATAGTTGGCCATAACAGAAAATATTTGTCCGCTCTTATCGTGCCGGACAGGCAGGAATTGGTTACATACTTGAAGTCAAAAAATTGTATTGTTGAAAATTTTGAAAAGTTCTTGAACTCTGAATTTGTTTTGGAAGTTTTTGATAAATGCATTAAAAAAGTCAATTCTAATTTATCAGATTTTGAACAGATAAAGAAATTTTGCCTACTGCCTAATGAATTTTCACAGGAGAAAGATGAATTGACGCCAACACTGAAAATAAGAAGGCAAGCAATAGGCCATAATTATAAGAATGAGATCGAGAAGATGTATTTATAATTTAAGGTTGCTGTTATAACGGTTATATCGGGTAAGCTGTTGTTTTGACAAATAAATTTGACATTTTATCAAAAGTGTGCTATAATAATAGATATGGTATACAAACTTAAATACTCAATAATAGAAATACGGAAAACTGCCTAAAAATTAGGCGGTTTTTTTGTTATCATAATATATATGAACCAAGAAGAAAAAAAACAATATCTGGACGGGGCAAAAAAAGTTCTTGATCGTAAAAGAAGCGCAATCAAGAAAGAAATTGAAATTGTTCCGCAAGAAGCTCTTAAACTAAGAGAGCTTCTTCATGGATCCCAGTCTGATATTATAAATTATTATGCGATGACGGCGATATATCGAAAGAGATATAATGATTTGTTAAATCTGCATCCTTCGCCGTATTTTAATTTTTGTTTGGTCAAATTCGAGGGGGAGGATAATTTTAAGGAATTATATTTTTCCAAATTTTCTTTTGATGCAGAGGAAATTTATTCTTGGGCTTCTCCTATTGCTCAAATCAGATTCGAGAATCCGGGAAAATTTATTTTTAAAAATAAAAATGGAAATCAGACGATTGAAATAATTAAAAAAGACCAGTATCTTATTGCTGAAGGAAAAATTCTATTTTTATCAACGGAATCAAATGATCAAGAAAGGGAATTAGTTTATCAGGAATATTTTTCGACTCGCAAAACAGCGTTTATCTTGCCGGAAATTGTCGCTCAAATGGAAAAGGCGCAAGATCAAGTTGTAAGGGCTCAGTTCGGTGGCAAGCTTGCAGTAACGGGACCGGCAGGATCCGGTAAAACAACGTTAGCACTTCATAGGATTGCCTATTTGCTTCAGGCGCCGGAGACATCTGATAAATTGGATTCGCGAGATGTGATTGTTTTTGTTCAAGATGAAAGTACAAGGGATTATTTCTCGCACCTTTTGCCGGAGCTTGGTATTAAGGATGTTGAAATCACTACTTTGGGATCTTGGGCTAAAAAAATTCTGCCGATAGAAAATTGGAATATTGAAGAATTCCAAAAAGACAGCGATGCGCATTATGTCTGGGCAAAAATCCAGGCGCAAAAAACAAGTAAAGTTGTTTTTTGGAAAAATGATTGGTTTTCCATACTCACAGAGACTTATGGAGACAAACTTAATCAGGCGCAGAAGAAAATGCTTATGGATCAAAAAAAGAAAAAGATTCTGGATCGAGTTGATTTGGCCATACTTTTGAAATCTAAAATTAAAACAGATGAGGGAATAAATGTAGAAAAAGAATACTATCAGGTGATTAGTAAAACGCAAGAACTCAAGAAAAAAAAGAAGAAGTTTAAAGTATCTTACAAACTTATTCTTATTGATGAATTTCAAAATTATCTATCAGAGCACATAGAAATTTTTAATCAAGGAATAAATCCTTCAGGAGGGGAATTGATTTTTATTGGAGATTTTAATCAAAGAGTCAGGCTTGGAACGGTTAATAATATGTTGCAAATTGATTTACAGGAAGAAAGATTGGTTAAATTATCCAAAGTTTATAGGAACACAAAGCAAATACTTATGTATTTAAATGAATTGGGATATAAGGTTGATATTCCGCAAATGATTAAAGATGGTCCCAAAGTGCAAGAAGCAGTATTTGGTGGAGAAGAAGAGGAGAAATTTATTCAAGAAAAGCTAAAAGAATTAGATAAAGTAAGTGTGGGCATACTTTCGCATGATGAGTTGCTTTTAAAAAATTATGCTCAAAAGTTTGATCAAGGCAATGTTAAAGTAATGTCGTTAATTGATGCGCAGGGCGTTGAATTTGATACTGTATTTTTGGTTGGAGTGGGAGAAAATCTTTTATCGGTAAAACATCTACCCGTGGAATTGCAAGAAGAAATGGCAAAAATCAAAAGAGATTTGCTTTATATCGCCTTGACTCGCGCAATGAATGAGTTATACGTAATTGGGGAGAAAAAATTAAGTGATATAGTTAGTAAATAAAGTTTAAAGAATAAAAAAATAATGTTCCTAATGTTTCATAAATATATTTTTTATTTTGTAATTAATTTCTTTTTTCGATTTTGTTAGCTAAAATAAACAATTTTATCCACAGAAAAAATTTGACATAAAAATCAGTGGGTATACCATTACATATAGTACATACGTCACCGTTTTAACGGTAGAAAGTGAGGATGATATGAAAGAAGCGAAGGTGTCACCTAAGCCAGATGGATTAGGGGAAGAGGCGTCTCCTGATCATCATCACTCCATGAGTGATAAAAGAACCTACGCCTTGACATGGGATTTGGGGGAAAAAGTTCAGTTGTTCTCTGCACTTGGTTTGCAAGTTCCGCCACCTAATGCTGAAATTTTTATCAAAATCAAGGATGATCTTGATAAAATGCTTCTGCATGTATTTGGACCCAGCGTACACACGTTTCCTCGTGCTACAAGAGCTCTGGCAAGTCAAATAGTGGCAAAAACCACTCAAAGACAATCTGAACTTCGTTCACGTGCTGCAAGGGATGCTCTTGTAGTAAGCACTTGTCCGGAGATTGCCAACATTCGCGAGGGGATAGCATTATCCATCAACCGACTCATCGATGAAAAAGGTGAGATTCTGGGGTTAGGACCTCGTCCCGGCGCTCCATCAATTTCCGATCAGATGGATGTGGTTCAAAGAGCGGCGGGAAATCGGTCAGTAATCCTGATGGAAGATGGCGCCTTTACCGGCGGTACTATGAGGTTCATTCTCAATGAAATGAAGGCCAGGCGCGTGCATGTAAGTGCAGTCGTCCTTGGTCTAGCCTTCAAAAATGCGAAGGAAAGTATCGCTGAAGTGTTTGATGGCGATATTGTAACGGTAGAAGAGGATAAGGATTACGTGGATTGGATGCCAGACCACGACTTCTTTCCTTTTATTCCCAACAGTGGTCGGGTTTTCGGGACTTCTTGGAACGGCAACTTGATGCCGCTTTACACCAAGGATGGCGCCACTTTCTGTGCGCCTTACCTGCTTCCTTTCGCCCCTATCACGAAGTGGGCGAGTATTCCTGAAAACCATGCACTTGACTTCTCGCGCTTCTGTTTGCAGAAGACTCGCGAGATATTTGAAAAACTCTGTAAGGACAATGATTGTATGTTAACAATCGAGGATATTATTGATACGGTTCCCCGTGTCAGTATTCCTATGGCTATAGGTCAGAAGATAATCCCGCCTTTGCGCACAAGAATACTTGATTATCTCAAGGCCTGTATTGAGGAAATCGATTGATTCTGATTTCAGGCTTTAAGTGAGCGGCTCGTCTCGTCGGAGATGGGCCGTATTTAAATTTGCAAGTATAATAACCCGCAATCTCGGTTGACTGCGGGTTTTTTATATCCGATAGTTTATTCAGTCAGTAAGTACCAGTACTCGTGGCATACTTCTGGTTTTAATGTGCAGGGCATACGAATGCCAGTTCTTTTGAAGCCAATTTTTTCGCCAATCTTGATAATCCCAACGTTATCATCTCTCATTCTAGTCAAGATTAAACGGGGAACAGGTAATAGTTGAATCCGACGAATGAATTCGTTTCGTAATATTGTGGCTATGCCTTTCCGATGGTTTTCGGGACAAGTCATTACTTCTCTTTCCCAGATCATAGGCACATTTGGAAAATTAGTACCCACAAAATTGACAAGTTTTTCTCCTCTTTCGTTGAGTAATCTGGTTGAATTTATTATATTCCACCAAATTGCTCCCAAAATCTTATCATCATGCTCCATAACAATGCATTCAAACCCTTGTTGCGTAGAATCGTTTTGCCAACGTGATACGACTGTTTGCTCGGAAAGTTTTTCAAACCAAGGATATCCAGCAAAGCATCTCTGATAAAGGGATAAAATACTCGCTATGTCACTAGAATTCAGTTCTCTAACTTGCATTGTTGTTCTCCTTTTGTCTTATTTACCTTCAGTAAGTTGTGTTACATGTTTTATGGCTATACTCTCAGAACAAGATATAAAAGCATGGCCATAAAACATGAGTAGTAATTTATAGTAGTTTCATTTTGTAACAAACTATTCCATTTGTAATGTACTGATTGGAAAGTAGCGGATAAAAAGTTTCATTAATAATTTTGGTTTTTTTGAAATCAACTATTTTTTCTTCAGCCGATTTTTTCTCTGTCATTAACTTGTCGTATACAAGAAATATTTTTTTGTTTTTAAATAGCTCTTTTTTATTATAATAATTGGTAATGAAATTATTTAGTATTTTTGCTATTTTTTTTACCTTTTCATTTTTGTTGATATTTTGTGTGCCTATTTCCAGTTCAAAACTTTTATTTATAAATTGTGTAATTGGTCCTGTTCTTCTTTTGCTTGTAGACGGCCATAATACAATATTGTTTATACTTATGTAACTGATTAACTTTTTATCACTCAAATTGCTTTTTGGTATAACAATAAAATCATCTTTTGATTTATTGGCCTCATGAAGGTCGATTACAACACTATATTTTTTTGTAAGCATTAAGTTTTTGTAGGCAATGTTCTCTTCATATTTATCAGATGTTTTTTTACCCGGATAGCATCTATTTAAATCTACATCAATAAGCCTCTTTTTTGCCGACCATGCTTTTGGATTTCCTATGATTGATTCAAATTTATCTGTGATGTCAGTTTTTTTTAGTAATTTAATAATAGCTTCAGTTATTCGCTCATCGCCATGGGTGCCACTAATAATTAGAATTTTATTTTCTTTCTTCATATTCTTTAATTAAACCGATAATTTTTTCTACCGCTTCTTCTGGTGTGCTTGCACCAATGGCTTTTAGGCGTTTGCGATCATCAAAATATTCACCGACCATTTTTTCTGCCCAACCGCCGGTGCCTTGCATTGCTATGACTGGTATGTTTAATTGATATGCGACCAACATTTCTGTCATGGTTCCTGAACCTCCGGAGATAGCTATAACACCATCACAACTATTGACTAGAACAAATTCTCGACCACCACCGCGTTCCAATCCGCTAACAACTAAAACATCAGTGTTGCCATCTTTATCCCATATATCTTTGCCTTTGCCATAGGTAACTCCAACGGTTAATCCGTTAGCACTTTTGGCGCCTCGCGCAGCCGCTGTGGAAAGCGAATCGTAATCTTTTTCTGCGCCATAGACAGTGATATTGCCTGATTCGGCTATTAGCTGGCCAACTTTTTCTGCTATTGTTTCTATTTCTTTAGAATATTGCAAATCAGCGGCTGAACCCATTACGCCGATTTGGTACTTTCTTTTTTTGATAGAATTATTGTCTGACATAAATTTATTATTACTTTTAAATATTTGATTCATTAAATTTTTAGATTGGGAGATAAGTTAAAAGGCTTATCTCCCATTTTTGTCTTTCATAGTAGAGAACTCAGAAAATCGGAGAATTTTTCCGAACCGTTCGGAGCGCCTAATGGCAACCGATCTATATCTGAACATCTCACGGGCTTTTTGGAAGCAGTTTCTATCCCTCGCCACAGATCAATTGTTTGTCTGAGACAGAAGTCGGAAAAGCTCTTGGCTTTATCCGCAGGAATAGACGCCCATTCTTCCGGTTTGCCGAAGGGATAAAGGTATGGAGCGCCAATGTTGGCGTCCAGGCCGTCTATTGTCCTTCCTGAAAACGGTACTCCCGGATAAAAATCACGTTCACAGATTTCATCTATTACGCTCTCATATCGACAAACTGCCGAAATGGGAATCCTACGCTTTGCAATACGATCATTGCCTTCACCGACGACGATGCCAGCAATAATTTGTTCCACCTTAATTCCTGCTTTCTCAAGTTGATCTGTTAGGCTGATAATTCCGTTGCCTGAAAAGATAACATCATCAAGCAAGGCAATTTGTCTGAGTCCTGCTTTTTTTAATGTGGTAATCTGATCAGAAAGCGGAGCGTAACCGAAGCGTTCTTTTTCACATAGGTCGTTAAGTTCTTTATCAACGACTCGGTTAATGTTGATTTGCCATTTATGTTGCAAGTAGGATCTGTCGAGTGAAACGATTGGCAGATCTGTTTGCTGACAAATAGTCTGTAATCCTTGACGCAACTTTTCTTCGCTGATTATTTCTACGATATCGCCGAAAATATTTTTCAGCTCCTCGTACATTCTTTGTCGCAGTAGTTTAATCAGTGAATGCGGTATAACGTAGTCATTTTTTTGTGCCCACAGACTTAGTAGTACGAGGATGTCTTCAGAAATAATATATCTCATTTGTTTTCTCCTCTGAGAGTTGTTTTAAAGGACAAATAAAAAACCCCTTCCGTATATCCAAGAAGGGATTAGTTTGACATCAAAAATATTAGGATTGATATCACACTAATCCCTTTTTGTGATGATGGATGGAATCTAATTGTTTATAAATTACTATCATATTAATTCAGTATAGGGGAAAGAAAAAAAGCTGTCAAATTTACGAAAATAATTGACAGGGAAATAATATTGACATAAAGTATTTTTATGTACATTAGCTTAGTTTCAATTTAATGAAAGGATGAATAAAATGAAAACAGATCCGACGATTATCACAATCGACAGCAATAAACCGGGTAAAATTTTAACCATTATGGGCGGTGTTCATGGTAATGAGATCTGTGGACCTGATGCGTTAAGAAAATTGATTGCGATGTTTGCCCGTAAAGAATTGCATCTTATTTCTGGTAAATTGCAGTTGATATTCGGTAATCTCGCGGCCATGGCTACAGGTGAACGTAAAACGCAGATGGATTTGAATCGAGCTTTCCGTCCTGAATCATCTTTGACTCTGGATGAGACATTCACTTATGAGCGCCAGAGAGCGCTCCAGCTAATGCCTTATCTGGAGAAAAGCGATGTTTTGCTGGATATTCATTCCAGTATGACGAATAAAAGCACACC
>CAYGKC010000001.1:305-49983 GCA_964350585.1 uncultured Gammaproteobacteria bacterium | reverse complement strand
ACCGACGGAGGGCAAGAGGTAAGAGTGACTTGTGATAGTCTAGTAATCTTTCCCAGCGATTGCATGGGTCCGCAGGAAGAGGCCTTTGTTTTAGGGAGGATTGAATAGGAATAAAGAATGACTATTAAAACACCGGCAGATTAACGCCGGTGTATTTTTTTATGGGTAAATAAGTTGACGACTAAAATCATAAGTGGTACGTTATAAGTGCAATAATAGAGGAATTTAACCACTGTAAAGGAGACCATAAAAATGTCAAGAAAGATCATTAAACCGGAGCTTTTGGGTGGCTTTAAGGATATGCTACCTAAAGACGCTCTAATTCAACAGAAGATTATCGATACAGTAAGAAAGGTGTACGAATCTTATGGATACCTGCCCTTAGAAACTCCGGGCATGGAACGATTGGACGTGCTTACTGGGGGAGAAAAGGACTTCAACAAAAGTATTTTTGTTGCCCGCATTATGCGTGGCGTAGAAGACAGAGAAGTTGAGGACGCGGATTGGAATGAAGACTTTTCTCTGAGGTTTGATTTGACAGTGTCTTTGGCAAGAGTGGTGGCCGCCTATCCCAATCTCTCTAAACCGTTTAAGCGTTACCAACTGGGTAAGGTCTGGAGAGGTGAAAGGTCACAGGCGGGACGTTTCAGAGAGTTCTTTCAACTGGATTTCGACATCGTTGGTTCGCATTCAATTAATGCCGACATTGAGACAATTAACATTATGTATGAGTGTCTCAAGGCGCTCGGTATCCCCAATTTTACGGTCAAATTCAATACCCGCAAGGTATTAAACGGTTTGGCTCAGGCTGTTGGCGTTAAAGAGAAAGCCAAGGATTTGTTCCGTATTATTGATAAGTTGGATAAAGTTGGCGCACAAGGAGTAAAGAGTGAACTTATGCGTCAGCCGGATAACGAGTATGATGAATCAGCGTTAGCCATGACAGAAGCGGATGCAGACCGTGTGTTGGAATTCGTTTCTATCAAGGGTGAAGAACCGGAGCAGATCTTGGCCAGGCTAGATGCGTTCTTTGCTTCGTATGATGGCGATGGTAAGGATGGCGTGGCAGAGTTACGTGGCATTGCTCAGGCACTCGATCTTCTTGGAGTTCCGCGACGTCACTGGAAAATTGATCTCTCGGTGGCTCGTGGTTTGGACTATTACACTGGCCCAGTGTTTGAAGCTGTCTTAGATGATATGTCGGAATTGGGTTCAGTATTTGGCGGTGGACGTTTTGACGGTCTGACCAATCGCTTTATTCCGGATAGCAATATTCCGGGAGTTGGCGCATCGGTAGGTGTTGACCGTCTCATTGTTGGCATGATCAAGCTCGGACTTGTGGAGGTCAAAGAATCCTTAACTCAAGTTTTGGTAACAATCTTTGATGCAAAGTACGAGCAAGAATCAATGTTGGTTGCTTCGCAACTGCGTCGCGCTGGAATTAATACAGAACTGTATTTAGGCGCAGATCGCACCTTGCGTGCCCAATTCGCCTATGCAACCAAGAAAGGTATTCCTTATGTAGTTATTTTAGGTGAAGATGAAATCAAGGCAGGTAACGTTGCTGTTAAAGATATGGCCCAAAGGAAACAAGAAGTCTTGACAAGAGATGAGTTAGTTGGTAAATTGATAGCGAAACTGGCGAACGTTGCCTAACTGTTTCTTCCTGTTCTGGGTTTGGGCACGTAGCTTAGTCGGCTAGAGCGCAAGGTTGTGGCCCTTGAGGTCGCGGGTTCGAATCCCGTCGTGCCCCCCAATTTTTTATGAGAACCCAACGGTGGTTCTCTTTTTTTGTTTTAAAAATATTAAATTAAATCGTAAATTGTTTAAAAATTCCGTTGGTTATTGTAATAAAGATGGTTGGCAGAAAATTTATATTAAATAAAAAAAGTATGTGATATTAGTAAATGTTGAGGGTTTATAGTAAATTTATTTTTAATATAAATTTAGTTATATGATATAATTTAATTGTTTTTAATAAATTGTTATTATGCAGGAAGTCGCTTTTTTTGATTTTGATGATACAATAATCGCTGGTCAAACTTCTAAAATGTTTGTTCGTTATCTTGTTTTGAAAAAAAAGATTTCTTTGCTCACTTTTATTAAGTTCTTTAGCTGGTATTTATTATATAGATTAAATATAATAAAAGATGTGGAGCCTATGATGAAAAAGGCATTTAGGATTGTTAAAGGATGGACCTTGGAAGAAACTGATTTATTGCTTAAGGATTTTTTTGAAAAAGAAGTTAAAAAAAATTTTTATCCTGAAATAATAGAAATTATAAAATTTCATAAATCTCAAGGAAGAAAAATCGCAATAATATCTAATAATATCAAGATGCTTGTAGATGAAGTCTCTTCTTATGTCGGAGCTGATTTCGCCTTTGGCACAAATTTAGAAATAGTTGATGGATTATATACGGGAAAGATAAATGGATCACCATTGTATTCTTCTGAGAAAGCCGAACTGATAAAGCGGATGGCAAAAAAGGAAACATGGAATTTGGCAAAGAGCTGGGCATATTCAGATCATTACTCAGATATTTATATGTTGAACCTTGTGGGAAATCCGGTGGCTGTAAACCCTGAACCTATTTTAAGGCAACATGCCGAAAAAAATAGTTGGAAAATATTAAAGTTAAAGAAATGATGCAATTATATTTATTTTTGTTTTCTTTGCTAATATCCATACTGTGCTTTCTGTTGGCTATTTTTTTATCAGTTAAACCTTCTAAAGTAATAAGGAAAATTTTATTTTTAATCATTACCGCTATATGTGTTTGGTATTTGGGTTTTTGGGGAGTATTAAGTTTGGATAATATTAATATCTTGGGTTATTGGAAATACTTGTTGTATATAGGCGGATTTTTAATTCCTTCGTTTTTCATATATTACGTACTGATACGTTTTGACAAAAATCAGCAGAAAAATTTTAAAAATGAATTAGAGCATATATTAAAAAAGAAAACAGCAAAATTGGTAAACATCAATAATAATTTGAAAAATATTGATGATGCCAAATCGGAATTTTTGTCAATCGCTTCCCATCAACTTCGCACTCCTCTTACAATTACCAAAGGATATGTTTCCATGATGAATGAAGGAAATTTTGGTAAGGTGCCTAAAATTATTAAGGATAATCTAGTAAAAGTTTATCAGGCAAATGAAAGGCTATTAAACCTTGTTGAAAATCTTTTAGACATTTCACGTATAGAAGCCGGAAGGCTGCAGTTTGAAATCGCTCCTGTCGATTTAGTAGAGATTGTTGAACCTATGCTTGAAGATTTTGAAGCAAAGGCTAATGATAAAAAAATAAAATTAGGATTTTATCCAGAGCCACATTTGCCCGAATGCCTGGGAGATGCGCAAAAAATAAAAGAAGTAATATCAAATCTCTTAGATAACTCAATCAAATATACTTCCAAAGGAGAGATAATGGTTAATATCCATTTAGAAAGCCGATCATTGGTTTTTTCCTGCCAAGATACGGGAATGGGTATTGAACCCGAAGACTTGCCCAGATTATTTAATAAGTTTGTAAGAGGAAAGGGTATGGTGACTGCTCATACTGAAGGAACAGGTTTAGGTCTATATTTTGCGCGGGTAGTTATTGAAAATATGGGTGGAAGAATTTGGGCGGAAAGCCCAGGAAAGGGTAGAGGAAGTAAGTTTTCTTTCAGTCTTCCTTTGGCAAATAAAGCAAAGGCAAAAAAAATCAAGGCAGCTGAATTTGTAAGGGTTTAGATATTTTATTGACTTTTTTCATATTTTATATATAATGACGGTATATATCGTCATTTTTTTATATAAAATTTCTATTTAAATTTAGATAGAAAAATTATTATATATTTATAAAGTGACGTTTATAATTGACTAATTTACAAATTTACCTTATAATTATATGTTGAATAAAGATCAACAAAACCAAATTACTGATGGTCTTTTACAATTAGGATTAACAGAAAGAGAATCGACGGTATATTTAGCTGTTTTACATATTGGAATGGCAAGTATAATTGATATTGCAAAAGAAACAGGCTTAAGCAGGGGAACATCTTTTGACATTGTTGAAAGACTGGTTGAGAAAGGGTATTTTGTCCAAGTGAAGAATGGAAAAAAAAGAAGAATTTCAGTTGATAATCCTACAGGCGCATTTTATAAAAGATTAGACATTCTTCATGATAGATTTTCAAAAACAAAAAAAATAGTTGAAGAAGCTTTGCCTCTTATTAAAAGTATTGATTCTAGATCTGATTTTAAGCCTCAAATAAGAATTTATGCAGGTGAACAGGGGTTTAAAAAGGTTTGGGAGGAAATTCTGGATTTTGAAGATAAAAGTTTTTTGAGTATTGCCAGAATTGAAACTTTTATAAAATTTGCAGGAGAAGATTATTTATTTCAGCTTCAAAAAAGAAAGTCTGATTTGGGTTTTTCAAGTAGAGCCATAAACGAAAATTCTGTTTTTGCCCAAAGATTGGTTGAAGTAGACGACTTTGCAAACCGTGAAACAAGATTAGCGCCGAAAGAATTTGAATTTCCATCAACGGAAATAATCTATGGTGATAAAATTGCGATGTTTTCAACGAAGGAAGAAAACATCATTGTTGTAATTGAAAGTAAAGATTTTGCGCAAACACATCGCGCATATTTTGAGATGATGTGGAAACTGTTACAAAAAAGTAACTAACTTTAGAAAATAAAAATTCATTGAATAGAATGGATTTTTGTTGCTATAGTTAGTCACACTTACTTATGAGAGGAAACTAAAAAATGTCATCAGTAAAACATAAGTTCCAGCAATACTATGAATTAGATCAGTTGTTTGCACAGATAAAGGAAATGATTAGGAAAGACTATTTTTCTAAAAGTTATGATCAGCTCTCCCATGCTCTTAAGATGATTACTGCGGAAAAATTTATTGATGTTAGCCCAATAATTCTTCGCACAGCACCTAATAGTATAAGAATTTCACTCCTTATCCAAAATTTAAAAAAGCAGGGCAAAGCTTTTAACGATAAGGCGCTTAAATCTTTAAGAGATCAAAAAGAATGGAGAGAATTTTTTGGAGATGACGATCATAAGGGTAGGGATCAGTTACTGGCAATTTATGACGGTAAAAAATTTCCTTCCATTTT
Source organism: uncultured Gammaproteobacteria bacterium (assembly GCA_964350585.1). GTDB lineage: Bacteria > Patescibacteriota > Patescibacteriia > 2-01-FULL-39-33 > 2-01-FULL-39-33 > JBAYJM01. Next base: position 44,848 of record CAYGKC010000001.1, on the reverse strand, counting down.
TGAACTTAGGGTTGAAGCACAACGGCAATCTTTTAGTTGTATTCCGCTTTACCTTATTGCTCATCTTTGGATGGATTTGCCAAGGATGTTTTTTAAGGAAATGGGATTTTCAAGAATTGTTCTTGGTGATAGTTGTTTTGCTATTGAGGGTAACAAGTTGGTGGGCTATATGACAAACACAGCAGCTCCATTATTGGAATCTACAAATGGCTATATATATTGGTTTAGATCCAAATAGTATATAGTATTACTATGGCATAAGTCTGCAGGTATAAATGCAGACTTTTTTATTATAGCTATATATTTAAAATTGTCGGTCAAAAGATATTAATTATTTCTTAAAAATTATTTGATATATTTGAAATTGGCACATTCTTGAAAGGAGGTGATAAGATGCCAGATAAGCCGGGACCGCATCCGAATCCGGTTAAGGGGCCAAATAAGGAAACTAAGAAGCCTCCGCCGGAGAAGCCACCAGCTAAGGTACCTCCATCGGAAAGGAAAGGAAAATAATTTCATGGGACGCTTCATCTTTGGGCGTCCCAAATTATATGAATAAACAATTTTATTTAAAAAAAGCGGAATTTGTAGATATTATTGCTCCAAATAAAAAATTTATTGATAAGGTTGCGAAATCAATTATATTGATTAAAGAAGTGGATTATAGCCAGTATATCAAACTAAGCTCCCGTTTAAAGATGATTTTTATTAGCAGGAAATCGGGCTATAGCAATGCTTTGCATATGCCTGATAAAATTTGGTTTACAAATTATTCGATGATTACCCGGCAAAATATCGCTCAGTTAGCATCCATTCTTATTCACGAAGGCGTTCATGCGACCCAACCGGCTAATAGTTATGGTTTGAGAGCTGAGAGAGAAGCGTCTGCAGAGCAAATAAAGTTTTTAAAAAAAATGGAAGAGGATTATTCATATGTGGAAGATTATCTAAAGAATAAGGGTTGGAACGAGATAACCAAAGATAAAAAAAGTTCAAAACATTTTAAAAATATATTAAAATTATTTAAGGAAAACAAGCTCTCTATTGTAAAAATAAAATCACGCCGGTTAAAGGCGTGATTTTAGTAATAATTATTTTTTTTCTTCAATTTGTCGTTTTATTTCTTCGAGAAATAATTCTATCTTTTTGCTTCCGAGATCACCTTCACTTCTTTTTCTCATCGCTACTGTTTTCGCTTCGGTTTCTTTTTCTCCGATGACAAGAATGTACGGCACTTTTTGCTTTTCTCCGTTTCTTACTCTTTTACTAAGTGATTCTGCGCTATCGTCAATTTCTGCTCTGATTCCTGATTCTTTTAACTTTGATAAAACTTCGTTGCCCCAGTCGTTGAATTTTTCCGAAACCGGAATGATGAGAGTCTGGACAGGGGAGAGCCAGGTTGGGAAAGCGCCTGCAAAGTGTTCAATGAGGACTCCGAAAAATCTTTCTATTGATCCGTAAATAACGCGATGTATCATAACCGGTCTTTTTTGCGACCCATCCTTGTCAATATAACTCAGATCAAATCTTTCAGGCATATTCATATCCAGTTGAATCGTTCCGCATTGCCATGTTCTTCCGATTGCGTCTTTAATATGAATGTCAATTTTAGGTCCGTAAAAAGCACCGTCGCCTTCATTTATCATATATTCTTTTCCTGTGCCATCTAAGGCATCTTTAAGGCCCGCGGTGGCAATTTCCCAAGCTTTATCTGTACCAATGGATTTTTCGGGACGCGTTGATAATTCCAAATGGTATGATAGGCCGAAAACTGAATATATTTTGTCGACAAGATTTAAAACACCTAGAATTTCATCTTTTATCTGATCCTGGCGCATATAAATATGGGCGTCATCCTGGTGGAAAGACCTGACTCTAAACAATCCTGACAGCACGCCTGATAATTCATGGCGATGGACTAAGCCGATTTCACCGATTCGAAGCGGTAGATCACGGTATGAGTAGATATCTTCTTTGTACATAAGCATTCCGCCCGGGCAATTCATCGGCTTGATGGCATATTCCATTTCATCTATTTTTGTTTCATACATATTTTCACGATAATTTTCCCAATGGCCTGAAACTTCCCAAAGTTTGCGTGAAAGCATAATTGGCGTTTTGATTTCTTGATATCCCGCCTCGGTATGAGCCTTTCTCCAGAAATCCAAAAGCTCATTCCACACAATCATTCCTTTCGGTTTGAAAAATGGAAAACCGGGGCCTTCGTCATGGAAAGAAAACAGTCCTAACTCCTTCCCTAGTTTTTTATGATCTCTTTTCTCCGCTTCTTCTAGCATCTTCAAATGATCATAGAGCTGTTGTTTTGTTTCAAAAGCCGTTCCATATATCCTTTGAAGCATTTTATTTTTCTCGTTTCCTCTCCAGTATGCGCCTGCAATTTTCATTAGTTTAAAATGCCCGAGCTCTTTGGTATTTTCTACGTGAGGACCTCGGCAAAGGTCTTCAAAGTCTCCGACTTTATAAAAGCTTACTTTTGTTTCTCCTTCTTTTTGCAAATCCCTAATGAGTTCCAGTTTGTATGGCTGATCTTTCATTTTAGCAGTGGCTTCTTCTATCGTAAGCTCAAAAGATTCAAATTCCAATTTCTTTTTTATAATTTCTTCCATTTTCTTTTCAACTTTTTGCAAATCTTCAGGAGAGAAAGTTTTTTCACCCAAATCAAAATCATAGTAGAAGCCGTCTTCTATGGTCGGACCGATGGCGAATTTTATTTCACCAAACAGTTCTTTGACGGCATAAGCCATTATATGTGTGGTTGAATGCCTGATTTTACTCAATTGTTCGTTAATTTGTTTTGCCATATTTTATTGATTATTTTTTCTCATTTCTTTAATAGCTTTACTAAATTTTATGAATATTTTATGTGTCATAAAATCGCATAAGTGTTGAAATAGTTTGTCATCCATAGTTGAGTCTAACGGCAAATTCAAATCAGAAAAGTCTTCGGTATCCAGATATATGTTTGTTAAAAATGATTCAATTGAATTAATACCGAATTTACCGAGTCCGTGATATTTGTTTTCATCGTAGCCGCCTTTTTCATTAGATGTAACAATTAAAAATGAAGGTGCTTTTTTTATTAAAATTTTAATTATTTCATTAAGTTTCAAATATGAATTTTCTTCATTTATATCTAAATTAAAACTTACAGATATAAATTCTTTTACCTTTTCACTAAACGTTTGTAAGAGTTGATCTTGAGCTTCTTTGTCGAGTAGTTGCGGATATTCTTTCAATAATGAATTTATACTTACCTTAAATTTTTGTCCTATTTTGTATATCTCATTTTCTGTTAAGCGCTCTTTGTTTTTATCGCTCAATAATTTAAATGCTCCTGATATGGCAAGCGCATCACCTTTAGTGCCATTTTTAATTTCATGTTCTGCTACTTCCTTAGAGGATACGTGGCGAAGCCCCAATGATTTATGAATAATAAACAGTAAATCATTAAAGCTTATTCTATCTTCAACAATTTCTTTTTCTTGATTATTTGTATGAAGTTCTGCTCGGTTTGATTCTCCATTAAATCTCTTACTCATAAATTATTTTATTTTTCTCTTTGTAATTGGACCATACATATGGTCGATTTTTATATTGAAACGTATTCAATAAAATTAGAATATAAATTATGCTGTCTTGCAGGAATTTGGGTATTTAGTTTTTTTGTGGCGAAATCAATTGCTTCATTTGTTTTTCCTTCATTGCTTAAGGCGATAAGTCCGGCAATAATATACTCCGTATGTTCTGATCCTAATCCAGGCGTGCAATGGCTATTTGCAAAGTTAACAACCATATCTGGAAACGACAGTTTATCGTTATTTTTTATAAAATTATTAAATAAAGGAATTTTAGAAAAGACGTTAATTAAGGACTCTCTTTGAAGATTGGCTTTTCTATCTTGATTGATGGCTTCTTGATCCGATGTAATGCCGTATAAGTGTTTAACTACCCAACCATCTTGCACTTTTTGCCTTTTAACGCCTCTTGACGGATCTATTTCAACATTATAAACGTTTACAACATCTTCCTGATTTGAAGGATCAATAAGCTTTGATTGGTCAAAATCAATAATGTAAATTTTTCCGTCTTTGCCTAGCATTAAATTTCCAAGATGCAAATCTCGATGATAAAAACCGTTTTTATGGAGCCATTCTAAAGCTTCTTTAACAGCTTCGTAAGTTTTCTTTTCGAATGTTTTTGAACCCTTTAATTTTTTGCCCAGTGAATCACAGTAATCCAAGAATTCCCTGCTTTCTATGTTGCCAGTTATTTCCATAACAACATTTCTTAAGTTATCCTCTTTTAGGCCGGCTATGAATGGTTCAGCATCAGCTAGTTTATATCTTTCTTTTACTTTCTCAACATTCCTTCTCAGTACTTCTTTTGCTTCGATTTCTTCAAAGGTTTGGCCTTCAATATAATCCATAAGAATAAAGCATGCTTGGGGATTGCTTTGAACAATTTTTACATTATGGATTTCTGAAAGTTCTCTTGCTAAATCCTTATCTCTGATTTTAATTTTATGTACTTCATCTGCCACTGGAGCGCTAACAATACCTTTTACGGGCGAGTCCTCGTGTTCCAGGATGGAATTAGCCAGGTTTTGTTTATTCATTTCATCTACTGCAGTTTCCGTGGAGAATATTTTTATAAGCTTCGCCGCTTTTTTTTCAGGAGAGTTTTGTTCATTTTCCAATTCCGGAAATATTTTTTTTATTTTTTCAAGTTGCAAATCATCCATTTGAGAGAAGTCAATGGCAAAAACTACGCCCCTTGCTCCTTCACCAATTTTTTTAACAAAACCACTTTTGAAAAGTATTTCTAAAAATTCATTATCGTCTTGCGTTTCTGCATAAAGCAGTTCCATTTGACTTGTCTTTTTATTTTTTTCTTTTTCCATATTTTTGTTTAATTAAAAAAATCTCCCATCCCAATTATACGCTTATTATAGCATATTATTGGGACGAGAGATTTAACATCTTCCCGCGGTTCCACCCAAGTTTCCGCCAGAGGCGGACACTTCATCTGTTAGCTTAGTCCGCCGTGGCGGATCCTGCAAGAGGAGAATGGTTGGTATCCATTCCAATCGCTTAATATAATAATATAATAATCTTGTATTTTGGTCAAACTATTGACTGAATTCCATAAGAATGTTAGGCTGATATATTCCTAATAAAAAGGAAAATTCTGTAAATCTCAAAGATTTATAGTGTAGTACATAATAGATAAGGCAACCCATAAATCAGGAAAGGAGTTGTCATTATGGCGACAAGGCTTAGGGCATCAGACTTGGTGCTGGAAAATGGACAATTTATTCAGCCAGTGAAGCAGCCAAACAAGAAATTTAAGTTGGAGCATGCTAAGTTTGATTTTCAGGAGTTGGTTGAGATCTCGAGCTATAACTTCGAGACGAAAGTGCCAGTTACCGCAGGTGAATTCGAAGCTCAGTTTAACGAGAAGCGAGCGCGTCTGTTACTGGCGATGCCGAATATCTGCCAGAATGTTATTCTGCCAGGCCTTTTGCCACCTAGCCCCCAAGGCGATATTGGTACGAACTTGGCCGTCTACATCAAGGCGATTGAACGGGGTTATAAGAAGGAGTTTCTTGGTAATGTTTTCTATGGCCCTGGTAAGCTAAAGGGTCGCGTCCAGTCTGTACAGGGAACGGGGCACGAACGCATCTTGGCGGTCAAAGAATGGACGCCGTTCGTTTATGTGGCTGATTGCATGCGTTGTTGGCCCGTGACGGTTCAGCGGACGCCTCAGCCCGTATTAATTAAACTGGGCCTCTCCGTTGCAGGCGGCTATGATGGCTTCTCCATACTGTCTCTGCATCCCACAATTCTCGCCAGTGAATGGACTTGCCCAGGTATCGATTATAGCGGTTTGGAGGTTGACCACGGCGACAGTTCGCTATGTGCGAAGTCATTTATTTATAACCTGAGCTTAACTCTCACAGATAATGTCGGAGTCTCGATTGACCATTGCTCTGGTGCTGTATCGTTCCTCGGATAGTGTGCTCTTGGTCCTGGGATACTTGACTGGTAAAGTTCCCTTGGCCTTTAGCCTTCGATTTACAAGGTGCGATCTAACTTCGGTTGGACTCGCACTTTTTATTTTTTAAAATTTTTTATTTATAAAGAGATTCTTGTTTTTATAACCATTTTTTGCTAATATTCACTAATGGACTATACCATTTATAAAATAAAAAAAGAGATAAGAGAAGCCATAAATAAAGCGCTAGGACAGCAAATTGACGAAAAAAATATAGAAGTCAATGTGCCTCCGCAGAAAGAAATGGGAGATTTTGCCGTTCCTTGCTTTTATTTTTCGAAATTAACCGGCCTTTCTCCAAATAGGATTGCAGAAGAAATAAAAAATAAAATTTCTCTCACCAGTTTTATAGAATCAGTAAGCAACTCCGGGCCTTATGTAAACTTTGTCATTAATCAGAAGAATCTTAGCCAAAAAGTTTTAAAGGAGATAAATAATAAAGGTAATAAGTTTGGCAGTTTTACGGCAACTTCCAAAGAGAAAACAATGATCGAATATTCAGGTCCGAACACTCATAAAGAATTCCATGTAGGTCATGTCAGAAATGTTGCTTTGGGAATATCTTTGGTTAATATTAATAAATTTGCCGGAAAAAAAATAATTCCCGTTAACTATATCGGTGATATCGGTTCTCATGTGGCGAAATGTCTTTGGTGTTTGGAAAAATTCCATAAAGAAGAAAAACTTCCTGAAAATAAAGGCAAATATTTGGGAGCTATTTACAGTGAGGCGGTAGCTAAGGTGGAACAAAATGAGGATTATAAAAAAGAAACTGAGGAAGTGCAGAGAAAGTTAGAAGCAGGTGATAAATACTGGATTGCGCTTTGGAAGAAAACGCGCCAATGGAGTCTTGATGAGCTAAATGAAATTTACAAAACTCTCGGTGCTGAATTTAATCACTGCTTTTATGAAAGCCAAGTTGAAAAGCCCGGCAAAAAGATTGTAGAGGAACTCTTGGAAAAGGGAGTCGCAGAAAAATCTCAAGGCGCAGTAATAATTAATCTGGAAAAACACAATTTAAAAAGTTTATTGCTTCTTAAATCAGATGGCTCTTCGCTTTACTCGACTAAAGACATTGCCTTGGCGAAGCTTAAATTTGAAAAATATAAAATAGATAAAAGTTTTTATATTATTGATAACAGGCAGAGTTTTTATTTCCAGCAACTTTTTAAAACTCTAGAGATTATTGGAATAAATAAGCCCATGGTTCATATTGGCTATGAATTCGTGACGCTAAAAGAGGGCGCCATGTCATCAAGGAAAGGCAATATTATTCCTTTTGAAGATTTTTTGTATGAAGCTATAAGATTAGCTTCAAAAGAAACCAAAATAAGACATGAAGATTGGACTGAGCAAAAAATTAAGGAAACTTCAGAAAAAATTGCTCTTTCAGCGATTAAATTCAGCATGTTAAGAACAGGCAATAAAAATATAATTGTTTTTGATATAAATGAAGCGTTGAGGTTTGACGGATTCACCGGGCCATATCTGCAATACACCATCAGCAGGATAAACAGTATTTTAAAAAAGGAATCGGCCCAGGAAAAGATAGATTTTTCAAAGCTCGACAGTGTTATCGGCAAGGAATTGACAATTAAAATGTCAGAGTTCCCCGAGGTTATCTCTGCTTGCGCGCAAGATTTAGATCCAAGCGCGCTGACGCTTTATCTTTTTGAACTGGCGAAGATGTTTTCAAAATTTTATGAGTCAGTTCCAATTCTAAAGTCAGATGGAGAAACAAAAAAAGCAAGGCTGTTTTTAATTTCCTGCGTCAGGCAAGTTTTAAAAAACGGTTTGAATTTAATGGGAATTGAAGAATTGGAGCGGATGTAGAAAATATATGTAGAATATTTTATTTTTGTGCTATAATATTGTTATGGCAAACGGCAAAATAAAAATATTAATGGTTGAAGATGAAAAGGATTTGGCTGAAATATACAGTATGCAAATGCGCATGTTGGATATTGAGGTGACTATTGCCTATGATGGGGCGCAGGCGTTTGATTTCATGCAGAAAGATTTATATGATTTAGTTCTTTTGGATTTGTTTATGCCTGAAGTAGACGGATTTGAGGTTTTAAAAAAAATCAGGCAGAATCCAAAATATAAAAGTGCTAAAATTTATGCTTGGAGCAATTTGACGCAAAAAAAACAGATAGAACTGGCAAAAAATTGCGGAGCGACTGATTTTTTAATCAAATCGGACTATACCCCAAAGACTTTGGCAGAAAAAGTAAAGGAGTTGGTAAGTGATTAAGCAACGAATAATAAATTTAAAAAAATGAAACCTAAAATTAATGAAAATTGCGTTGGTTGCAGTGCATGCGAATCAATTTGTCCGGAAATTTTTAAAATAATAGAAGGTAAAGCTATAGTATTGGAAGGTGATTATGATGCCAATAAAACAAATATTGAAACAGCAATGGGTGGATGTGCCGTTGGAGCTATTGAATGGGAAGAATAATTCTTATATAAAAAAGTCAATTTTTATTCAATGCTTCAGACAGTCTGAAGCATTGATTTTTTTCTAAATTTATATAAAATAATTTTTTGACAATTTTTAGGAATTTTGTTAAAATTTAAATACAATATATAAAAAAGCGCTTGACTATGGCTATCACCATAGAAGCTAATCGGAAGAAATTGCATTGCGCAAAAGTAGAACCGATCGGGTAAGCCCGTAAAAGCTGTAATTAAGCATAAACCGAGATGGTACCGCTCCATTAGGAGCTCTTGGATCCATTGCGGTTTTTTTTATGAAATAATTAATAAATATATGTCCGAAAAATCCAACTCTGTTTCTGAAAGAGAACAAGAAATCCAGAAATTCTGGGAAGAGAATAAAATTTTTGAAAAAACTTTAGAGGCTACAAAGAGTGGCCCGGTATTTAATTTTTACGATGGACCGCCTTTTGCCACCGGAACTACGCATTACGGACATTTGGTTGCAAGTGTTATGAAGGATGTTGTGCCGAGGTATTGGACAATGAAAGGTTATTACGTAGAAAGACGTTGGGGTTGGGATTGTCATGGATTGCCAATTGAAAATATTGCTGAAAAGGGACTTGGTTTTAAAAGTAAAAAAGATATTGAAGAATACGGCATTGAAAAGTTTAACGCCTATTGCAGATCGAAAGTTCTCCAATACGTAGAAGTTTGGAAAAAAACAATTGGCAGATTTGGCAGATGGGCTGATATGGAAAATGCATATAAAACAATGGATTTGGAATATATGGAAAGCGTGTGGTGGGTTTTTAAAGAGCTTTATGATCGCGGTTTGATTTATGAAGGATATAAATCAATGCATGTCTGTCCAAGATGTGAGACAACACTGTCACAGCAAGAGGTAAGCGAAGGTTATAAAGACATCAAGGATTTATCGGTTACGGCAAAATTCGAATTGGTCTCAGAACCCCTCCCCGGCCTCCTCTTCGAAAGGGGAGGAGAAAAAACTTTTGTTTTGGCTTGGACGACCACTCCATGGACACTGCCCGCTAATGTAGCTTTGGCTGTGGGAGAAGATGTCGAGTATGTAATAGTAGAGAAAAAGGATGAGAAAACAGATGCTTTGGTAAGGTTTATAGTCGCTAAAAATTTAGTTGAGAAGTTTTTTGCTGGTCAAGAATATGTAATTGCAAAAGAGTTTAAAGGCTCAGAATTAGTCGGCAAAAGATACAAGCCACTTTTCCCTTATTATGAAAATGAAGAGGCAAAATCCAAAATCAAAAATGCAGAAAATTTGTATTCTATTGTAACGGCTGATTTTGTAACAACAGAAGATGGTACAGGGGTAGTGCATATTGCTCCGGCTTTCGGTGAAGATGATATGAATTTGGGCAAAGAAAAAAACTTGCCAATGATTCAAAATGTGACAATGGGAGGATTATTTACCGATGAGGTTTCTGATTTTAAAGGTTTGAATGTTAAACCGGCTGATGATACGCAAAAGACTGATGTCGAAATTATCAAATACTTGGCTGAAAAAAATTTATTATTTGCTAAAGAAAAATACGAGCATAGCTATCCACACTGTTGGAGATGTGATACGCCTTTGATTAACTACGCAACTTCGTCTTGGTTTGTGAAGGTTACTGATGTAAAGCCTAAGGCCATTAAATACGCCAAAGATATTAATTGGTCGCCGGAACATATCAAAGAAGGCAGATTCGGCAAATGGCTGGAAGGCGCGCGTGATTGGTCTATCTCACGCCAAAGATTTTGGGCCTCTGTAATGCCTATTTGGAAATGTGCTTGCGGGCATCAGGAGGTTTTGGGATCCATTGAAGATTTGAGGATGAAATCAGAGAAAAAAATTACCAAAATAACTTTTGTCAGGCACGGTGAGAGTGAAAAAAATTTATTGAATATCAACACTTGCGGTTATGATAGTTACGGCCTTACAAAAGAAGGAAAGAAGCAAGTGACGGCCATGGCTAAAAATTTAAAAGGTGAAAAATTTGATTTGATATTGGCATCACCAACAAAAAGAACTCAGGAGAGCGCAAAAATTTTAGGTGACAATTTAAAGTTGGATATTACGGTTGAAGAGCTTGCCGATGAATATAACTGGGGTGATTGGAACGGATGGGAAAGAAAAAAATGGGAAGGTTATAATGATCTATCGCAAAAAGAAAAATTTGTTTTTAAATTCGCCGGCAATGGCGAGTCGCGAGCAGATGTGGTGGAAAGGGCAAGAAATTTATTAAAGAAAATAATAAGCGAATATTCCGGGAAAAACATTCTCTTAGTCAGTCATGGCGGAATAAATTCGGCTATTCATAAGGCGTTGACAGATTGTGATTTGGATGAATATTGCGTTTGGGAAGGAATTGATTATATGAAGACAAGCAATTTCTATCTAATGGAAAATGGCAAAGTGCTTGATCTTCATAAAGACGTGATAGATGACTTTTATTTAACTTGTCCAAAATGCGAAGGAAAAATGTCGCGTATCCCGGATGTTTTAGACACTTGGTTTGATAGTGGGTCAATGCCTTATGCACAACAGCATTATCCTTTCGAAAACAAAGAAAAATTTGATGCCAGTTTTCCGGCCCAGTTTATAGCCGAGGGAGTTGATCAGACACGAGCTTGGTTCTATTATCTGCACGTCATTGCATCAGCAATAAAAGACAATAGAGCTTTTACCAATGTCATAGCAAACGGAATTGTTTTAGCCGAGGATGGAAAAAAAATGTCCAAGAGATTGCAGAATTATCCTGAACCGGAAATAGTCATGGATAAATACGGCGCAGATGCGCTGAGATATTATTTATTGTCGTCGCCGGTTATGTCAGCGGAAAATATGAATTTTTCCGAAGCCGGAGTAAAAGAATCCTTGCAAAAGATCGTTATGCTTATCGGCAATATTTTAAATTTCTATAAAATGTATGAAACCGAAAATATTAGTGTAGAAAAATTATCGCCAAAAAATATTTTGGATAAATGGCTGTTTGCCAAGCTGAATGCATTGATTGCTGAAGTTACCAAAAATATGGAATCTTACGATTTGCCCAGATCAGTCAGGCCGATTCAAGATTTTATTGACGAATTTTCCACTTGGTGGCTTAGAAGATCAAGAGACAGATTGAAATTAGGAAGTGAATCGGAGAAAAAAGAAGCATTAGCCGTGTTTAAGTTTACTTTGATTGAATTGTCAAAAATTATGGCTCCTTTTGTGCCGTTTATATCCGAATATTTATATAAGCAGATATGTTCGCAAAAGGAATCAGTTCATTTGGAATCATGGCCCAAGGCAGGCAAGACTGATGATGAAATTTTATTACAAATGGAAAATGTTAGAAAAATAGTTGAAATGGGTTTGGCTGCGAGATCAGAAAACGGAATAAAAATTCGACAACCTCTCGCTTCGCTTAAATTTCCAAACGCTAATTTTAAGTTTAAAGAAAACGAAGCGATGTATTTTGATTTGATTAAGGAAGAGGTGAATGTGAAAGAAGTCACTGCTAGTGAAGGCGATAAGGTAGAGTTGGATCTAGTTTTGACCGAAGAGCTAAAACTGGAAGGAATGGTAAGGGAATTGATCAGAACAATAAACGAAATTAGAAAACAGCAAGGCCTTAGCATTAATGATAAGGTAAAAGTTTATTGGCAAAGTTCATCTGAAGTGATTAACAAGACTATTTCTTCTGCAAAATATAATGAGGAATTAAAGAAAAATACTATTTGCGAGGAATTTGTCCAGCAAGAAACAGAAGCGCCGGAAGTCAAATTAAACGGTGAAAATATAAAAATTGTAGTTAAAAAAATATAATGGATCTCTTGCTAAATTGACAAACAAAAGCAGAAGTGAGAATATGGATTATTGAATTAATAATCATAAATAAAATATGAATTTAGAACAAATTTATAAGCTAGCTATCAAACTTGGATCGGAACATGACCTTCGAGGAAAGGAGAAAGTCCAGAAATATATCAAAAGAGTGAATGATAAATATAATGCTTTGAGTGAAAAACAAAGAAAGTATTTTGATATGGAAAAACTCCATAATCCTTATTCTGATACGAGAATTTTGTATAATAATGGCAAGGAAGTTAAAAAGGTGCTTGTCGGCATTGATATTGAAGCCCAAGAAATTATTGCAGCAAAGATGCTTGGATATGATACGGTTATTGCCCATCATCCGGAAGGAGTTGCTTTGGCGGATTTGGGAGATGTAATGCATCTTCAAGCGGAAGTCTTGGCTCAGGAAGGTATTCCAATCAATATTGCCCAGTCGATGACAAAAGAAAGGATTTCGGAAGTGGCGAGAGGCTTATCTCCTATCAATCATTTTAGAAGTGTTGATGTTGCCAGGTTGTTGGATATTAACTTCGCATGTTTTCATACTGTCTGTGATAATATGGCGGCTTCTTTTTTAAATAATTTGATAAAAAAGAAAAATCCGGAGACAGTGGGCGAGATAGTGGATCTTCTCGAGACAGTGCCGGAGTATCAAGAGGGAATCAAAAGAAAAGCCGGCCCGAAAATTTATGTAGGACATGAAGAGAATTATGCCGGCAAAATAGCTTTGACAGAAATTACCGGCGGAACATCAAATTCAAAAGACTTGTATGAAATTATGGCGCAAGTTGGCATAGGAACAATTATCGGTATGCATATGTCGGAAGAGCACAAAAGAGAAGCGCAAAGGTATCATGTAAACGTAATAATTGCAGGACACATTTCCTCTGACTCATTGGGAGTAAATCAATTCTTGGACAAGCTGGAGGATAAGGGTATAAAAGTTACGCCTTTTTCAGGACTTATTAGAATTAATAGAAATACTAAAAAGAAGAAATAAAAGAGGCCGGCAAGCTCGTTACTCCATGACGGAATATCGCTCTTGTCGACCTCAGGCTTCACCCGCTGGAAGCCTTCCTCTCCGGCCCGGCCGTGAGTACCTTTTTCTTCCCCCCTATTTTAACAGGAGAGATTTGGCTTATGATTTCATAAGCTTTTTCCAAAGTGATTTGTTTCACCATCTTAACTCTCCTGTTTTTCGTAAAGTGGATAATAGAACATATTTAGATTTATGTCAATACTCAAATTGGAGCTACTATCTCCGGCAGGAGATTTAACTCGTCTTAAGTACGCTTTCGCCTACGGAGCTGACGCCGTTTATTTGGGTTTGCCCGATTTCTCTTTGAGGGCAAAAACGGGATTTGATTTGGAATCTTTAAAAGAAGGCATAGAGCATGCTCATAAATTAAAAAAGAAAATTTATATTACCATAAATATTTTTGCCCATAACAAGCAGATTGCGCTTTTGCCGGATTTTTTAAAAAAAGTAAAAAAATTGAATCCTGATGCCATAATAATTTCAGATCCAGGATTTTTGATGTTAGTTAAAAAACATCTGCCCGGAATTGAAGTCCATCTTTCGACGCAGATGAATGTTTTAAATGTTGAAGCTGTAAAATTTTGGCACAAGAACGGAGTTAAAAGAATTATTCTGGGAAGGGAAGCATCACTTCAAGACATAAAAGAAATCCATAAGCAAGTTCCTAAAATGGAATTGGAAGTTTTTGTCCATGGCGCTATGTGCATGAGTTATTCCGGCAGATGTTATTTGTCAGCATGGCTTAATGAAAGAAGCGCCAATGAAGGTCTTTGCACTCAGCCTTGCCGGTGGGATTATAAATTGTATATGGAAGAGCCTCTTAGGCCGGGAATGATGATTCCTTTGGAAGAAGATGAGAAGGGAATTTATATTTTAAATTCTAAAGATTTATGTTTGATCCAATACTTGGATCAGTTAGCGAAGGCGGGAGTGAAATGCTTTAAAATCGAAGGCAGGACAAAAAGCCATTATTATGTAAGCGTAGTGACTAAAGCATATCGGCAGGCGATAATCTCTTTAAAGCAAAAAAATAAGTCCGCCGTAAAAAAATTGAATCTAGAATTGCAGAAAGTCGATAATAGGGGATATACGACCGGTTTTTTGTTTGGCGATGAAGGAATTAAAAGGCAGGAATTTACAACCTCAAAAATGAAAAGCGATTGGCAGTTTGTGGGAGAAATAATCTCTGCTACTTCTGTCATTCCCGCGAAGGCGGGAATCCAGGAGTCTGGATCCAGGCTCAAGCCCGGGATGACAAAAAATCAGAAAATTAATAAAGTAAAACAACAAATTGTTTGGTTTAAGGCGCATAATATGCTCAAGGCCGGCGAGACTTTTGAACTGCTTACTCCGGATAATTGCCATAAAATAAAAATCAAAGAGTTCAAAGATGAAAGCGGAGATAAATTCCAGGAAGTGCATGGCGGAACAGATAAAACCTACTCTTTCAAAATTTCAAAAAATATAAAAATTGATCGGGGATTGATTAGAAAAGAATTAAAAAAAATTTCCCAATAAAAAAAGCGCGAATCCGATGTTCTGGATTCGCGCGTGTTGCGAGCGGTTACTTGAGTTCGAGAAGTTCGACCTCCTCGAAATTCTCTCCAACTCTCAACTGGATGAGGTTGTAGAGAATATTCTTCATCCAACTCGGGTCGTCGCCGATCTTCCCGAATTTGATGAGGGTGAAGACCGGTTCGTCCGATTTCACCCAGGTCTTCGTCGCAGTTCCAATAGTGTCGGTGTCCCACGCTGTCCACCGTTCCTGATCCTGCGGCTGGATTTGCCACAGGAGGCTTTTTTCGTAGCCCCCGAGGTTGGCGTTGACTGCCATGAAGCAGTCGCCGTTTTCGTCACGCCACGCGACGAAGCAAGTGGGGACTTTTTTCCCTTGGGAGCGGAAGCCCAAGGTCTTTGCCAACTCGTCCACTGACGTAATTGGCTCTCGGAGGCCCCCTTCTTCCTTTCCGATGAGGTAGAAATCTACCCCTCGGTCAGCTTTGTTCAGGGTGAGTTTCCCCGACCAAAGCCAGGTCCCTTCGGACTCGTAGAAGGATTCTTCGAATCCTTCCTTTGCTTTGCCAAGGAATTGTTCCTCGCTTAGCAGGGTGGTGGCCATGGCGGTGACGGCGAACAATACTACCAATACTGCCAATACTACTGATGCGCTCTTTTTCATGTTCATTTCTCCCTTTTATGGCCTTTTAAAGCAGCTTTGGCTGCTTTTTCTTAGTGTTCTTAGTGTTAATGTGCAACTATTAATTATAGCATACTTTTGATATTTTGTCAATAGACGTTGAATATTCAGCTTTTTCTCATTTACTGGTATACTTTATTTAGTTTAATTATATTTTTTATTAAATATTATTTAGAAATTGGAAATTAGAAAATTAACTTAATGATTTCATACCTTCGCGGAAAACTTATCTATAAATCAAATCTTTTAAAAAAGGATAATTTTGTAATTATTGATGTCGGCGGTGTAGGTTATAAAGTATTTGTGCAGGATAGGATTATTTCGGAAAATCCATTCGGACAAGAAATAGAACTATTTGTTTTTACTCAGGTTGCTGAAACTGTTTTGGACTTGTATGGTTTCAAATCTCAAAACGAACTTAATTTTTTTGAATTGCTGAATACAATTTCCGGCATTGGCCCAAGGAGCGCAATGGATATTTTACGAAAAGCTAAAATTGAAGATTTGACAAAAGCGGTTCAGACCGGAAATTTTGAGTTACTTTGTAAAGTTTCTTCACTAGGCCCTAAGACAGCAGAAAAAATTGTAGTGGGTTTAAAGGATAAATTAGGAAATGTCGAAACTGTTGATGCTGACTGGAATAGTGAATTTGGCGATGCGCTCGAAGCTTTAATTGCCTTGGGTTATCAGCCTGCCCAAGCCAAAGAGGCTCTTGCAAACTGCAAATCAGATGATGCTGGTGAAAAGATAAGGCAAGCATTAAAAATTTTAGGAAAATAGAAATTATATTATACTTCTGTTTTATTTAAAAAGACGCCTCCTAGGAGTCGTCTTGTGTTTTTTCTTAAAGGCTTATTACTGTGAAGGATAATTCCTTCTGTAAATCTCACAGCCCAATATAGCTCCGGATTTTTTAAACGCATCCAGAGTCTGGTTTAGCTGTTGGAAATCATTTTTGCAATGGCCTGCAGAAATGAGCATGCATTGGTCGTCACTGTTTTGCCACCAAATATCACTATTGTCACCGAAAAGTGTTTTTCTTTTTAAGGTGACTTTGCAATTTTTGTGGCATTTGAGTTTTACTGACTTAAAACAATTGAGTTCGTGTTGCGAAAAGCCACCTTTAACGGCAATTTTCATCTGGCCTTCTTTATTCCTCCATGAAAAGAAAGCCATTTTTAGAAAGTCATCTCGTGACTTGGTTTTGCTATCAGGGGTAGGATCCATGTAAATGAACCCATAACCCAAAATCATCGCTGTGTCAAAATCCGGTTCGTGCGGAAATGATTTGTCGAAACCTCTGTTGCATTGCAACAGGAATTCTCGATCATCGGGATTATTTCCCGGTATGTTTATCGCAGGAATGTCCAATACTCCCCAAAAACCCAAAGTTATGCATAGTAAAGCGATAGATTTCATTTCTTCCCCTCCGCTTTTTCCCTTGCCCAGCGCAAGAGATATTCCTGATATGTTATACTACAAAATTTTTTTCTTGTCAATTTAGTTTTTGTAAAATTATCGATACCATATTATAATATTAAAGATGTTATCAATATTTTTACAATTTATTTTAAATATCCAAAAAGAGCTTTTTGTTGTTTTTATATCTATGCTTCCCGTAGCGGAATTGCGGGCGGGCATTCCTCTTGGATTTGCCTATGGTTTCAGTCCGCAAAAAGCGTTTTCTCTTGCTGTTATTGGAAACGCCATACCTGTATTTTTTATTCTTAAATATATTGGCAACGTTACGGAATTTTTATCCAAAAGATCAAAATTTTTCAGATCGTTTTTTGATTGGTTATTTAAAAGAACTAATCTCAAAATATCAGGCAAGTATCAAAAATACGGCTTGCTGGCACTGATGATTTTTGTAGCGGTTCCTTTGCCGGTAACCGGAGCTTGGACAGGAACATTGGGAGCCTGGCTTCTTGGAATCAATACCAGGAAAGCCATTCCATTTATTTTTTTGGGAATTTTAATTGCGGGAATTATTGTGACTTTATTATCGATGGGAGTTTTTAGTTTTTTTTAAATATACTATGAAAGATTTAATAAGAAAATTCATTCCAAAAACTGTGTTGAATTCATACCATAAAAAAATGGCGTTATTGGCGAATTTGATTTATGGGAAGCCGAGCGAAAAGTTAATTGTCATAGGAGTAACCGGAACAAATGGCAAAACAACGACAGTAAATTTAATTTCAAAAATTTTAGAAGAGGCTGGTTTTAAAACCGGCGTAGCTTCAACTGCAGTTTTTAAAATAGCTGAAATGGAATGGCTAAATGATAAGAAAATGACAATGCTTGGCAGATTTGCTTTGCAAAGAATGATTGCAAAAATGGTCCAAGCTGGTTGCAAGTACGCCATAATAGAAACTTCATCACAAGGAATTGAGCAATTCAGGCATTTGGGAATACACTATGATATTTGTATTTTTACAAACTTAACTCCCGAGCATATTGAAGCGCATGGCGGATTTGATAATTATAAAAAGGCAAAATTAAAACTTTTTGAAAAATTAAAAAATGATCCTGTTAAAAACATTGACGGGGTTAAAATAAAAAAAATAATTATTGCCAATATTGATGATGAAAATGCAAAAAGCTTTTTGGATTTTGATATTGATGAAAAAGTTGGATATGGAATAAAAGGTAAAGAGGCTAATACTAACTTGATTTCTGATGGCGCAGTAATCAAAGCGAAAAAAATCGAGTTTGCTGAAAGTGGAATTGCTTTTATGGCAGAGGCAATAAAATTTAATCTTAAATTATTTGGTGAATTCAATGTTTATAATTCACTCTGCGCAATTTCTTTGGCAAAAAGCCAGGGGATAGATATGGAATGTTGCAGAAGCGCTTTGGAAAAAATCGAAAGTATTCCGGGCAGGATGGAATTTATAAATGAAGGGCAGGATTTTAAAGTAATAGTTGATTATGCCCCCGAGCCGGAAAGTCTTAAGCAGTGTTTTTTAACAATAAAAAAACACGGACTGGTTAAAGAGGGGAGACGTATTATACACGTTTTGGGTTCATGCGGAGGAGGCAGAGATATCTCCAGAAGGCCTGTAATGGGTTCTATTTCTGCTGCAAATTCACAAATGGCTATTATTACTGATGAGGACCCGTATAACGATGATCCAAAGGTGATAATAGAACAGGTGGCTCAAGGCGCAGTTTCCGCCGGAATGGTTTTGGGGAAGAATTTGTTTAAAATACAGGATAGAAGAATGGCTATTGAAAAAGCTTTGAAAGAAGCAAAAAATGATGATTTGGTTTTGCTTACTGGCAAAGGTTCTGAACAGGCAATTTGCCTTTCCCACGGCAGGAAATTGCCTTGGGACGAAAGAGAAGTCTCTAGATCCATTCTAACCAATTTAGCAAAATAATTTTGCAATTTATTTAAATTAGTTATATTATTAATTAATTATTAATAAAATAATTAGTATGGCCTATGCTTTTAAAAAGTGGGCATTTAAGATGGGAATAAACACCATCAGTAATCTATCAAATAAAAACATTGTTAGATTGGTAGATATTGCCGAAAAATATTTTATAAAGGATAAGGACACGAAATCGATGGCAGAAGGAATAAAGAGATTGGTAGTGGAAAATCATCCTTCAGCCCAGTTGGCTCAGACGATTCTAAAAAAATTGTCTAAAAATTGCAGGAATAAGATAGTTGAAAATTTTTTTATCAATGCAGGTGTTATTGGCAGGGCAAAGCAAGCAGAAAAAGCCAAGCAACTTGGTTTTGGGTTGCCTTTTTTATTTGTTATCAGTCCAAGCGCCAAATGTAATTTGGAATGTATCGGCTGTTATGCAAGTGAATACAAGATGCATGAGGGATTGCCTTATGAAGAAGTGGACAGGATTTTAAAAGAAGGAAAGGAGTTGGGTATTTATTTTATAACAATTTCAGGCGGAGAACCTTTTATGTGGCCACATTTGTTTAGAATGCTTGAAGAACATAATGATATTTATTTCCAAATATATACCAATGCCACATTGATAAACAAGGAAGTGGCAAAGAAATTGGCGAAAGTCGGTAACGCTTTACCAGCTATTTCCGTAGAGGGTTTTGAAGAGGATACTGAAAAAAGAAGAGGGCCTGGGGTGTATAAAAAGGTTATGGATGCAATGGATAATTTAAAAGAAGAAGGTGTGCCGTTTGGTTTTTCTGCTACTCCTACCAGAGGCAATTCTGAAGTTTTGATGTCAGATGAATTTATTGATTTGATGATTCAAAAAGGATGTTCTATCGGCTGGTTTTTTCAATATACTCCAGTTGGCAGGAATCCCGATACAAATTTGATGTCAACACCGGAACAAAGAAATAAATTGAGAATAAGGGTTAACGAAATAAGGAATGCAAAGCCTATATTTATTGGCGATTTTTGGAATGATGGCGCGTATGTTGGCGGATGTATGGCAGGAGCAAGGCCAGGAGGATATTTCCATATAAACTGCAATGGAGATGTCGAGCCATGTGTATTTATGCAGTTCTCAGTTGATAATATTCGAGGAAAGAAGCTACTTGACGTTATTACTTCGCCGTTTTTTAAGGCAATTCAAGACGCTCAACCATATTGCGCCAACAAGAATTTACTGACTCCTTGCGCTTTTATAGATAATCCGCAGGCTTTAAGGGATGCAGTAGAAAAATATGGCGCTATTCCTTCTTATAATGCCAGCTATGATACTGTTAAAAATTCGGAAATTTGTTCAGCTTTAGATAAATATTCGAGTGAAATGCATGCTTTGACAGATGAGGTTTGGGAAAAAGAATATGCCGGAAAATGGAAACACTGGAAAGACAGTAATAAGCTTTATCAAGAACAGAATAAGGCAAAAGAAATTGAGGAACTAACGCAACAGCCAGAGTCGAATGGGTAGTGTGGAATTTCTGTTGACAAGTTTTGAATAAAATTTATAAAATATCCAATAAATATCTAAATTTAGAAAATTTATTGGATATTTTAATATTAAGAAAAATAGCAATAATAATGATTACTTAACTATTGACTTAACTTTACAATTCTGTTAATATAAATCTATCGAATTTAAATTCTGCTATTCGAATAAAGCAGAATTATAATTTAAAATATATTTTGGTGCTCAAGTTTAAGCAATTTTAATAAATAATTAGAACTCATTTCTTTGCTCATTAAGCGCAAGTATGCCTAAATGAGGAGAAATGGGGAGATTTTTTATGTCTCTACAAAAAAAAGCAACACCAAGGATTAATTTTTCCCATTCAAAAAGGAAGCCACTTGAACTTCCCGATTTAATTGAATTACAAAAAAGATCCTATAATTGGTTTTGGGAAATAGGATTAAGGGAATTGTTTGATGAAGTATCTCCAATAACTGATTTTATTGGAAGGGATTTGGAAATTTACTTTGATAAGTACTATCTTGATGAACCGAAATTCGACGAAGTGGCCAGCAAGGAAAAGAATATCAGTTATGAGGCTCCCTTGCGCGTAAATGTAAAATTGCTTAACAAGAAGTCCGAACAAAGTATTGAACAGGAAATTTATTTAGGAGATTTTCCTCTTATGACAGAAAGAGGAACTTTTATTATTAATGGAATCGAAAGAGTTATTGTTTCCCAGCTGATAAGATCAGCGGGTATTTTTTTCTCAAGTTCTGAAGGCGTAGATAGAAGGCTTTATGGCGCCAAGATTATCCCAAACAGGGGATCATGGCTAGAGTTTGAAACGGATGGCAATAAAGTTATTTGGGTTAAAATAGATCGCAAAAGAAAAGTGGCAGCAACAGCATTGCTTAGGGCTTTCGGTTATTCTACTGATGAACAAATTTTAGAATTATTTAAAGATGCTGATAATAGTCCTGAGACAAGCCATATTGAAGCAACAATTAAAAAAGATGCATCAACTAGTGAATCAGAAGGTCTTATTGAAGTTTATAAAAGAATAAGACCGGGAGATTTAGCTACTCCTGATAATGCCAAGCAACTTATTGATAATATGTTTTTTAACTTTGCCAGATACGACTTCGGTCCTGTCGGAAGATATAAAATGAACCAAAGATTTGCTCAGTCATTGCCGATCAGCAAAGAAAACAGAGTATTACTAAAAGAAGACATAGTAAATATTTTAAAAGAAATTATTCATTTAAATAACACTCAGGAGCCTTCTGATGATATTGATCATTTGGGAAACAGAAGAATAAGGGCTGCTGGAGAACTGGTACAGAATAAATTCAGAATTGGACTTGCAAGAATGGAGAGAATCATCAAAGACAGAATGAGTACTTTGGATATTGCTTCACTTAGTCCAAGTAAATTAATAAATGCAAGACCGGTTATTTCCGTTGTGAAGGAATTTTTTATGTCTTCACAGCTTTCTCAATTTATGGACCAGGTAAATCCTTTAGCTGAGCTTGAACACAAAAGAAGATTATCAGCTATGGGACCAGGCGGTTTATCAAGAGAAAGGGCAGGTTTTGAAGTTCGTGACGTGCATCAGACCCATTATGGAAGAATTTGCCCGATTGCAACTCCTGAAGGACCAAATATCGGATTGGTTGGACATTTAGCCACTTATGCTCGAGTTAACGATTTCGGTTTTATTGAAACACCTTACTATAAGGTGGAAAAGGATAAAAATGGAAAAATGAAAATAAGCGGAGAAATAGTTTATTTGGATGCTTTTGAAGAAAGCCGTTCAACCACGACTCCTTTTACAACAAGAATTGATGAGAACGGATATTTTCTTGAAGAAAAAGTTCAGGCCAGAGTCCGTTTAAATCCGACTATCGCCAGTGTGGAAAATGTTGATTATATGGATGTTGCTCCTAATCAAATTATTTCTGTTGCCACATCTTTAATTCCTTTCTTGGAACATGATGACGCTGTTCGTGCTCTTATGGGAACAAATATGCAAAGGCAAGCAGTTTCTGTTATCAGTCCTCAAGCTCCGCTTGTCGGAACGGGTATGGAAGAAAAGGCTGCTAGAGATTCAGGCCATGTAATTATTGCAAAAGAAAAAGGAAAAGTTATCGGTCTAAGCGGGGATAAGATAGAAGTTTTAAGCAAAAATAATAAAATAGATACATATAAGTTAAATAAATTTACAAGATCTAACGCATCAACTTGTATTAACCAAAAAGTAATTGTTGTTAAGGGACAAGAAGTTGAAAAAGGCGATGTTTTAGCTGATGGACCATCTACTGAAAACGGTGAATTAGCATTGGGTCAAAATATTTTGGTGGCTTTTATGCCTTGGCAAGGTTATAACTATGAAGATGCCATTATTCTTTCAGAAAGATTGGTTCAGCAAGATAGATATTCATCTATCCATATTGAAAATTACGTTTGTGAAGTACGCGAAACAAAACTTGGTCCCGAAGTCGTAACTTCCGATATTCCAAATGTCAGCGAAGAAAAATTAAAGGATTTGGATGAAGAGGGAATAATCAGAATTGGCGCCAATGTCAGAAGTGGAGATATTTTGGTCGGAAAAATTACGCCAAAAGGCGAAACAGAACTTTCAGCTGAAGAAAAATTGCTTCGAGCTATTTTTGGTGAAAAAGCCAGAGACGTGAGAGATTCTTCACTTTATTTAGAACATGGTTCTTCTGGAAAAGTTATTGATATTAAAATATTTTCAAGAGAAAATGGCGATAAGTTATCTGCCGGAATGATTAAAATGATCCAGGTGACTGTTGCTTCTCTGCGAAAAATACAAGTTGGCGATAAAATGGCTGGAAGACATGGTAATAAAGGTGTAATTTCCAGAGTGGTTTCAGTAGAGGATATGCCTCACTTAACCGATGGAACACCTGTTGATATTATTTTAAGTCCTTTGGGAGTTGTTTCTCGTATGAATCTGGGACAAATTTTAGAAACTCACTTGGGGTTGGCAGCCAAAGCGCTTGGTTATAAAATAGCTACGCCTGTTTTTGACGGCGCATCAGAAGAAGATATAAGAAGTGAATTGGAAAAAGCAGGTTACGAAAAAGATGGCGGCATACAGCTTATTGATGGAAGAACGGGAGAAAAATTTGATCACAAGAGTACAGTGGGATATATTTATATGCTCAAGCTTAATCATTTAGTTGAAGATAAAATACACGCCAGATCAATCGGTCCTTACTCATTGATTACTCAACAACCATTAGGAGGAAAGGCTCAGTTTGGCGGACAAAGATTCGGAGAAATGGAAGTATGGGCGTTAGAAGCTTATGGAGCGGCAAACACTTTGCAGGAAATACTTACTATTAAGTCAGATGACGTTTTAGGAAGATCAAAAGCATACGAATCCATTATTAAAGGTGAGCCGATTAAGAATTTATTTATTCCAGAAAGTTTCAATGTTTTGATAAGAGAGTTAAAAGGCTTGTCTTTGAATGTTGAACTTTTAGAAGATGGTGAAGTGGTTAAAGAAGGTGAAGATGCCAAAACTATTTCCCAACCAGAAGAAGAATAGGTCAAATATAAAGCCAAAATTTACTATACTATTATGATAATAGAAAAAGAATTCAGTTATTTTAACGCCATAAGGCTTAGAGTCGCTTCTCCGGACGATATTCATAATTGGTCGCACGGTGAAGTTACAAGGCCGGAAACAATTAACTATAGAACTCAGAAACCTGAGAAGGACGGTTTATTTTGTGAAAGAATTTTTGGTCCGATTAAAGACTGGGAATGTTATTGTGGAAAATACAAAAAAATCAGATATAAGGGAATAGTTTGCGATAAGTGCGGCGTTGAAGTTACTCGTTCTATTGTCAGAAGAGAAAGAATGGGCCATATTGATCTTGCTACTCCAGTGTCTCACATTTGGTTTTTAAGAGGAGTTCCGTCAAAAATCGGATTAGCTCTCGATATATCTTTGCAATCACTTGAAAAGGTGGTTTATTTTGCTGACTTTATAATTATTAGCGTTAATGAAGAATTAAAAGCTGAAGCTCTTAATCAAATAAAATTAGAATATAAACAATTCAGAAAACAGATTGAATTGGATTTTGATAAAAAAGAAACTCATGCAAAGGAAAATCTTAAAGGTGAAGAATTGGAAAAGACGATTGATTCTTTGGTGAGACAAAAAGAAGATAAGAATAAGGAATTGGAAGCAACGATGCAAGTAGCTGAAAACGAACTAAAAGAAATAAAGCCATTGAGCATTATTTCAGAGCATCGTTTCCATGAATTATCATCTAAGTATGGACATATTTTTGAAGCTGGCATAGGATCAGAGGCCGTAAGAGAATTGCTTACAAAGATAGATCTTGAAGAAACAGTAAAAGTTTTGGATAAATTAGCCGTAGAAACAACAACTGCCAAAAAAGAGAAGATTATAAGACGCTTAAAATTCTTTAATCAGCTGATAAAAAACGGCATAAGGCCGGAATGGATGATACTTACAACTGTACCGGTTATTCCTCCGGATTTAAGGCCTATGGTTCCTCTTGATGGAGGAAGGTTTGCGACTTCTGATTTGAACGATTTATATAGAAGAGTTATAAACAGAAACAATCGCTTGAAACAGCTTTTGGAATTAAACGCTCCTGAAGTTATTACCAGAAATGAAAAAAGAATGCTTCAAGAAGCAGTCGACTCTTTGATTGATAATAATGCAAGACACGGAAAAACAGTCGTCGCTTCAACCGGACAAAAAAGAATGCTTAAGAGTATTGCTGATATTTTAAAAGGTAAACAGGGACGTTTTAGACAAAATCTTTTAGGTAAAAGAATTGACTACTCAGGCAGAAGCGTTATTGTTGTCGGTCCAAACCTTAATTTAGACCAGTGCGGTTTGCCTAAGATAATGGCTCTTGAATTATTTAAGCCTTTTATAATTTCGAAATTAATCCAAAGAGGCATAGTTCACAATATTAGAAGCGCTAACAGATACATTGAAGCGGCACATGAAGAAGTCTGGGATATTTTGGAAGAATGCGTAACTGGTTCATTTGTTTTATTAAACCGTGCTCCTACGCTTCATCGTTTGGGTATACAGGCTTTTAGACCGATACTTATTGAGGGAAGAGCCATCCAAATACATCCTTTGGTTTGCGCCGCTTTTAATGCGGACTTTGACGGAGATCAAATGGCCGTGCATATTCCATTGTCGGAAAAAGCAAGAGAAGAAACAAAGAACTTGATGCTTTCTTCAAAAAATCTTCTAAAGCCTGCTCATGGACAACCGGTAGTTACGTCTCAGCAGGATATTATCTGGGGATGTTATTACTTAACAACAATGCATGAAAAGAATAAGTTGAAAATATTCTCTTCAGTGGATGAAGCTTCTTTGGCTCAGCAATCCGGAGTTATAACTCTTCAAGATCGGATTAAGGTGAGATATGGTAAAAATATAAAAAGCAAAGAAAAAATAATTGAAACATGTTTGGGTAGAATTTTATTTAATGAAGCTTTACCGGAGGAGTATGAATTTGTTAATGAAAGGGTTGGTAAAAAATTACTTGGTAAAATTCTTCAGGAAATCCTATATAAATTCGGTCCGGAAGTTACCGTTGAAACCTTAGATAAAATTAAAAGGCTTGGATTTAAATACTTGACTTACTCTGCACAGTCTTTCGGTATGAGTGATCTAAAGAGTGTAGAAGGAAGAGAAGAATTGATTAAACAGGGAAACGGACAATTGGATTTGATAGAACAACAATATCAGATGGGTTTGTTAACGGATGACGAAAGACATGAAAAAATAGTAGAGCTTTGGCTTGGAATTAACAATCAAATTTTAAATAAAGTAAAGGGATCACTCGAAGAAGGAAATCCAATTCTGGCTATGATCGATTCACAAGCAAGAGGTTCGTGGGGACAATTAAGTCAAATGATCGGAATGAAGGGTCCCGTGGTTAGTCCTTCTTATGATGTTATTGAACTTCCTGTTAAAGGAAACTTTAAAAACGGCTTTGAAGTTCTTGAATTCTTTATTTCAACTCATGGAGCCAGAAAAGGTTTGACTGATACTGCTCTTAGAACTTCTTCAGCTGGTTATTTAACAAGAAGATTGGTTGATGTTGCTCAAGATATGGTTATAAACTGCGAGGATTGCGGCGATACTGAAGGAATTACAATCAGCAAGGAAGAAAGCGAAGCTATGGGTGAAAATATAATTAATAGAATTGTCGGCAGATATCTTGCTAAAGATTTAAAGGATGCTAAAACAGATAAAGTGCTTGTTAAAGAGGGCGAGTTAATTACGGAAGAGGTTGCAAGCAATCTTGGTTCCGCAAATTTGGATGAAGTAAGTTTGAGATCAATACTTACTTGTAAGAACTTAAGAGGCGGATGCCAAAAGTGTTACGGTTACGATTTATCTTACAATAAGATAGTAAAAATCGGTGTGGCTGTCGGTATTATTGCAGCGCAAAGTGTCGGTGAACCTGGTACTCAGTTAACTATGAGAACTTTTCATACTGGTGGTGTGGCTTCCGAAGGTGATATCACTCAAGGTTTGCCTAGAGTTGAAGAGTTGTTTGAAGGAAGATCTCCAAAGGCAAAGGCTATAATGTCAGATGTTGCTGGAAAGGTAAAAATTAAAGAAGGTCAAAGAGAAATTATTTCTCCAGATGGCAAGAGTCAGATTAAAACTTCTTCAAAAGATAGAATTATTCAAGTTTCCTATATGGATAGGGTAGAAAAGAAAATACCTTTTACAAATAGTTCCAAAAAAATTAAAGTAAGTGTTAAAACAGGCGATGAAGTTGTTGCCGGACAGACTTTATTTGAAGATTTGGAAACTTTGGAAAAAGTCCTCAGTCCAGTTGAAGGCAAAATTAAAGTAGAAAAGTCCTCAATTATGATTATGGCTGATGAATTAGCTGTTAAAGAATATATTGTTCCATCAAATAGAGCAATTTTAGTTAAGGATGGAATAGATATAGAACCCGGAGATCAAATTACTGAAGGAAGTTTGGATCTTCATCAGTTATACAAGCTTAAAGGCGAAGATTATACAAAGAAGTATATAATGCGTGAAATCCAACATATCTATTCATCTCAAGGCCAGAAGCTTAATGATAAGCATTGTGAAGTTATTATCAGGCAGATGTTCTCAAAAGTCTATATAACTGATGCCGGAGATGGTGATATGATGCCTGGAGAGACGGTAGAATACATGGATGTAATGAATGCTAATCAAGAATTAGCCAAGGAAGGAAAGAAGGCAATAGAATTCGAAAGATTGCTTTTGGGAATTACAAAAGTTTCTCTTTCTACCAGATCATGGCTGGCAGCCGCTTCTTTCCAAGAAACTGCTAAAGTTCTTATCAACGCAGCCATAAGTGGCAAAACTGATGATCTTTCCGGATTAAAAGAAAATATTATAATCGGTCGTTTGATACCTGCAGGTACCGGATTTAAGAAATAGCATAGTTAAAATAAAGCAACTCCCAAAAGGGAGTTGTTTTATTATTAAATTATTCTTTTGTTTTGAATTAAAAATGTTAATAATGTATAATAATATCAGTAATAATGAATAATTTAAATGAAAAGATTATTTTACTTTTTACCATTGTTATTGGTGCTAATGATGGTAATTTTCTACGTTGATAACATTTTTGCAGCTATGACATCAACAGGAGGCTATGAAATATGGGCCGATGACATTTCTGTTGGAGGGCTTAGTCCCAGTACTTCGGATAGTTACAGTTTAATGGATACTTTAGGCGATATAATAACTGGTATTTCAACAAGTACAAATTACGTTTCTAGGCAGGGTTTCCAAGAGTTGCAACGAGGAGTAATTAGTATAGCGATAAGTCCATCAAGTATAAACCTTGGAACTTTAAGCAGTGCAAACGCGGGTTCTGGTTCTTCTTATTTGACATTTTTTTCCAATTCGGGAGGATCAACTGTTTCTTTTACAGGTAGTACCTTATCTAACGGATCGGCTTCAATATCCGCCATAGGAGCAGTCGCAGCTTCATCAGCCCCCGGCTCAGGACAATTTGGTTATAATGTTATTCATGCTAGTGGTGATGCCGGTGCAGTATCAAATGCGCCGTATAATGACAGTTCAAAATATGCTTTTTTAAGCGGTGATGAAATAATTTCCGTAAGCTCCGCTATGTCAACTAGTTCAGTTTTTGCTTTAAACTTTATTGCTAATATAGAAAGTTCACAAGCTGTCGGTAATTATACAGCAGCTCTCACATTTACAGCACTTGGAGGGTTCTAATTTTATTTATGAAAAAAATATTATTTATTTTTATTTTATCTTTTGCTTTTGTCGTGATTGCGTCGAAAGCAAACGCCATAACGCTTTTCCCTTCAGTTATGGAAGTTAAATTAAATCCTGGAGAAAGCAGGCAATATTTTTTGGCACTATATAATGATGAAAAGGAAGAGATTGAATTAAGCGCTATTGTGGAAAGATATATTCCTAAAGGAAAAGAAACAGCAGAAGATGATTTCCAAAATCAGGCTTTAAAATGGGTTGATGTGCCGTTAAAAGTAACACTAAAGCCAGGAGAAACAAAAAAAATCCCTTTGCGCCTTACAGTACCTGAAACGGCCGATATCGGAGGATATTATACAAGTCTTATATGGCAGAATACTTCTAAGACTGTCGAATCTCAGTTATCACTTTCAGTAAGATTGGGAACGGTTATCTTTTTACAAGTGGGTGATATAAAAGATCAAAATTTAGAAATCATAGAGTTTAATATATTAGAAAAGAAAAGTATTTTTTCTTCTCAGATAAATTTTTATTCTCAAATAGAAAA
The DNA here is from genome assembly GCA_964350585.1 of uncultured Gammaproteobacteria bacterium. Taxonomy (GTDB): domain Bacteria; phylum Patescibacteriota; class Patescibacteriia; order 2-01-FULL-39-33; family 2-01-FULL-39-33; genus JBAYJM01. Next base: position 15,515 of record CAYGKC010000001.1, on the reverse strand, counting down.
TACCGGAAATATTCATTTAAATCCAAAAGGTGAAATACAAATTTTTAATTCTTTTGGAAATCCTGTTGAAGTAACCAAATTTAATGAAAACATGAATTTGATATTGCCTAAAAGCACCAGGAGTTATGAAATTTTATGGAAGCAAGGTACCGGTAAAAATATTTTTGAAGGATTCAATCCCCGCAATTGGGGAAGATTCAAAGCTAAACTCCACTTAGAATACGGTGATCCAATTAGAGACAAAGATTCAGAAGAAGTATATTTTTGGATTATCCCTTGGCAGGCAATTTTGTTGATTTTTTTAATTTTAATACTTTTGTCTGTAATAATATCAAAGATAATATTTCGTAAAAATGCTAAGGAATAAAATTTTATTATTATTTTTATTTATACTGATCATACCTATTTTTGTTTTTGCAGCACAAAGCGGTTTAAATATCGGAGCAAGTGTTGTTGGTCGTCCTCCTCCACCACCGCCACCTCCTCCACCACCGCCAATTTATGTATTTAGTATTGAAACTCCTCAGGTTTCAATAAACTGCAAGGAAGCATCAATTAGTTGGTCAACGGTTCTTACGGAAGGGGCTACTTCTACAAGTCCCCAAAATTCAACAGGATATATTGAATATTGGTTGAAGAGCAATGAAAGTCAGAAGAATAGAATTGATATAACTGAAAATCAGCCTTCACATTTGGCGGTAATCAGCAATCTTTTGGCATCTGGGCAGTATTATTTTTCAATTAATGCAGAGAGCGGAACGTATAACGCAAGTTATGAGGGAAGCTTTTCGACCAACTGTGTTATTCCGGCTCCTTCACTTTTGATTTCTCCTTTGGCAAATGCCCTGGTTTTAAAAACCACATATCCTGATTATTCCGATATAGTTAGATATGCTTTGTATCGCGGTCAGTCCGATTGTACAGGCAACAACTATATAGACGAATTAAAAAAAGCAGAACCTGCTTTGTTTAATGTTACATATAATGATAGCAATTTAAATATCGCATTTTCTCAGAATCATGATTATACCACTTGTGTTTATAACACTGCAGGTGAAAAATCATCCGCATACGCTTTGTATAAGAGGGGAATTTCAGAAGTTGCATCTTTATTAGCTGTTCCAGGTAATAAAGAAATTTCTATTTCTTGGAAAAATCCGGAAGATAACGTTTCTGATGATTTTAAAATTTCATCTGTAATGGTTAGAGCAGTATCTGAATGCAATGAAAATACAAAAATAACCGACGGTACATTATTAAAAGATAGTATTTCTCAGAGCTATAAACATACAAATTTAATTAATGGCAAAGTTTATTATTATAAGATTTTTGTTAAAAATAGTTATGGCCAGTATTCTCCAGGTACTTGTATTTCTGCAATTCCAAAAGGAATAGAAGAAGCCAGATGTATTTCAAACATTACTAACGTAGTAAATTCTGAAGGCAGAGTCAGTGTTGGTTGGAATAACCCTTCTAATGAAGAAGATGTTTTTAAATTGAATTACCTTAAATGGCAAAAGTCATCATCATGTGTCCAAAGTGATACCCAAGGATTTAATGTATACAGAGGAACCGGGCAAAGTTTTACAGATTCTTTGGTTTCCGGACAAGCGTCATATTATGCCGCATTTATTAATTATAATGATAATAAAACCACAAATTGTGGCTGTTTTACTATACAGTGGACTAAAAATGATGAAGAGGTGATTGATGATGATATTCCACCTCCTAATATTTGCGTTAATTGTATTGAAGAAGTAAAAGCTCCAATTTACATTTTTAGTGTTAACAATGAAGCCTTAACTATCAATCCTGATTCTGATGGCAGTTTATCTCTCCTGTCAGGGCATACGGTAAATATTAAAGCTTTAGTTAAAGATATTCCCAAAGCAGTAAGAATGATAATGGTATCGGTATCTGGAAATAACTATTTCTTTTCGCTCAGTTCTCAAAAAGATTACTATATGGTATCTTTTGCCGCTCCAAAAGTTGGAGATAATTCTGTTTGGATTACGACAATATATGACGACAATACTGAAAATATAAAAAAGTATCAATTGAAGGTTGAACAGCTTGCTTTAATAGAAGATGAAGAAAATAATCTTTCGGCAATCGAGATGTATATTTTAAAAGATGGCGACATTTACCAAAGCGCAGGAATAAAAAATCCTTCAGCAGTAGCTTCAGATGGTCGCTATGGATTTATGGTTCCAAACGGTATATATTCACTGCTTCTGAAAAGAGATGATTTAGAAATATTTAGAAGTTCGGTCGATGTCAAAAATAATATTCTAGCTTTAAGTATAAAAATTCTTAAAAAACCGATACAGGAAGCAATTATAAATGCAGTTATTCCTGATTTTGCTCCGCAAATTGTAAAGGACGGTGCAAAAGCAGTATCGCAGATAATTGCTAAGCCTGAGGTGCAAATTGTAAATAAAGCTGCAGCTCCAGCCATTGCAACAATGGCAACAGTAAATATTGCTACAGGAATACCCTGGTGGAATTTTTGGTATTACTTGCAATATATGTTTACAGAATTTATACCTTGGATTTTATTTAGAAAAAGAAAGGGTTGGGGTGTTGTTTATAATTCAATTACAAAAAAGCCAATCGGTTTGGCAGCTTTAAGGTTATATGATGCTTCTACGAATAAGCTTGTTAAGACTAAAATTACTGATTCTAAGGGAAGATATTTATTCTTGGTAGATTCTGGCACTTACTATTTGAAAGTTAGCAAACCCGGTTTTGATTTTCCTTCAGAAATATTAAAACAAGCTACTTACGATAAAGAATATATTGATTTGTACCATGGAGAAAATGTTACGGTTTCAAGTGAGGGTAGAGGAGTTATTATTGCAAATATTCCTTTAGATCAGCAAGAACTTAAAATTACAAACAAACAGTTGCTAAAAAATTATTTCTGGAATCAGTTAAGGAAAAATCTTAGTATTGTTGGACCTTTATTATCTTTGATTGCTTTGATAATTTCTCCATCATGGATAATGGCTGGCCTTACTGTTTTCCATATTATTCTGTTTATAGTGTTTAAAAAGCTTTCACGAAAGACAAAAGTTAAGCATTGGGGAACTGTTTTTGATTCTCAAACAAAAAAACCTTTATATCAAGCAGTTACTAAAATATATTCGCCAGAATATAATAAAATGCTTGAAGCCTATGTTACTGATAAGAAAGGAAGATATGGATTTTTGGCTGGAGATAATGTTTATTATATTACGGGTGAAAAACAAGGCTATGATCAGTTTAAAACTGAAAACATAGATTTGAGCAGTAATAAAACTGGCGTTGTGGCTAAAGATTTGCCGCTTAAAATCAATGATAATCCTGGAAGCGAAGAGGCAAAAGATTTAGATAATGAATTACAACCTTTAGATGTTGTTACAACTGACAAAGAAAATACTTTTGAAGCTAATCCGGTAACTTTAGAAGAAAAAAATGAGAGCACTGAAGGCGTTTCTGTTAATAAACAAAATATTAGTACTTCACAAGACAATAAGGTAGATGAAAAACCAACAGAATCAAGCATAATAGATTTAAATAATTCAGATGATAATTTAGAAGAAGGAATTTACGGATAAATTTTGTCAATTAAAGACAATTAAGGACAAATATTAATTTTATAAAGACAAAAATATACAAATAAATATAATTAAGTACTGTTGATAACTCATTGTTGACAATTAAGGACATTTTTAATTATAATAAAGATGTAATTGTCCAGTGAGTTTTATTTTTTATTCTTTTTAGAGTGGCAGAAAGAATACTTACAATTGAAGAGGTGGCAAAAGAAATGAGCGTTAGCTTTAAAACAGTTTATCGCTGGATTAGTGCGCGCAAATTACCCGCTGCAAAAATCGGATATAAAACATATAGGGTTTTTGAATCCGATTTAATTAAGTTTCTTCGAAAAAACATGATTAAAAAATAACCATGTCATTTTTAACTATAGAAAGATATCAACCGAAAAGAATTACTTTGAAAAAAGTGCTTATTGTATTTGTTTTACTTGTCGTGCCAATTATTATATTTGGAGCATGGGCGTTTTCTTCTGAAGTTTATGGCGCCCATGCTCTTAGTGAAGAAATTAACATTTAGTTGTTGATAAATGGTTGTATAATTTTAAATTTAAACAAAAAATGTTTAGGAAGAAAGATACAATATATGTTATAATATTAATCAAGAGATTAATAATTTTTTGGAAAATTATAAAATTAGCAGGTCTAAGTAAATCTGTTATTTTTTAGATTTGAAATGATAAAAAAAATATTACAATTAAATAAGAAAATTGCTATTAAAATACTATGTTTTGTATTTATTTTTGTTGTGTTTTTTACTTTAATCAATAGTGCTAAAGCTGCATCCGGGATAAATCCGCAACTTAATTACCAAGGAAAAATTTCTGATGCTTCAGGCAGTCCTTTAGAGGGGAATTATAATTTTAAATTCGAAATATACGATGCTTCTTCAGGGGGGACTTTGCTATGGACTGAAACATGGAATAGTGTTTCTACACAAGTTGTAGTAACTACAGGAATTTTTTCTGTGCCTCTTGGATCAATTTCTTCTACTGATCCAACAATATTTAACAACGACTCTCTTTATTTGCAAGTATATTTTGATGCCGATAGTAATGGTACATTTGAAGAAGTATTTAATCCAAGAAAACGTCTTACCTCGGCTCCTTATGCATTTAATGCCGGAGCTTTAAACGGTTTTAGTGCAACTTCTACTGCAACTGCAAATAAAATACTTGCTTTGGATTCTAACTCTGGTATGGTTTTGAATGGAGTAACAACTACTAATTTGTATGTTGGTTCAAATGCTTTAATATCAGGAAATGTACAAGGAAGTAACGCAATATTTAGCGGTTATGTTTCTTCAACGGCTTTGCAGATTAATGGAAATGCTACTGCTACGGGTAATACTTATTTGGCAAATTTAACAGTTGGCTCACTCTCAGGCTTGTTGTGGGGGACAAATGGAGTAGTTACAGCAGTATCAACTTCGTCCCTTGGTCTTGGAGGTGGCATTACTGAAGAAACAGATCCTATTTGGTTAGCAGCTTCATCATCATATCTTACCACTGCCTCTGCAACAGCTACTTATCTCAGTAGCGCTTCAGCGACAGCAACTTATCTACCGCTTGCTTTAGCCTCAGCTACCTATTTATCTCAACTAAACGCAGCTTCAACATATCTTACAATAGCAAACGCTTCATCTACTTATTTAACTATTACTTCTGCAGGAGAGACTTATCTTTCCATTGCCAATTGGCAAGGTTCGGAAGCATATAATATCACTCTTGCTTCAACTACAAACTGGAACACCGCATATAATGCTGTAACAGCTTCTTCTTCCCAGTGGATAGCATTCTGGAACGCTTCAAATACAGTACCTTATCTTTCTCTTGCTAATAACTTTACCGCTACTAACACTTTTGCCTTTGTTTCATCTACCGGATTAAAAATATCCGGAGATGCAAACATAATTGGAAATCTAACAGTTGGAGGAATTACTTTAGGTGGACAATATCAAGCAACATGGCCCGTAGGTTCAGGCGGTTGGTGGGCGACATCTTCTAACAGTCTTGTTGGTTATCCCGGATTATCCGGAGAATATGCCATAGTAATAGGTTCTGCTGTCACAACAAGTAATGTTAAGTTGGAAGTAGTAGGAGCCACTAAGTTAGGTGGAGACTTGGAAATTACAGGAATTTTAAATTCTGGAAATATTGTCTCTAGTGGTTATATCTCTTCAACGGCTTTGCAAATTAACGGCAGTGCTACTACAACAGGCAATTTACATGTATTGGGTAACCTAAATGTAAGTGAAACATCAACTTTTACCACTATTAGCTCTAACATTATTTCAGCAAATGAAATTTGGGCGGATGCCGGAGTTGATCTACACTTCAGGCCTGCCGGACTAGGCAAAGTGGTATTCTTCGATAATAGCGCTTCTTCAGAAGTAATAATTTATGGAAGCGTAACAACAACAGGAACGCTTTATTCTGAAAATATTGTTTTAACTAATGCTTTATCTGTAGCATATGGAGGAACTGGTACAAGTACAGCTCCAAGTTATGGACAAATATTAGTTGGCAATTCTTCCGGCGGTTATAGCTTATTATCAACTTCGTCCCTTGGTCTTGGAGGTGGCATTACTGAAGAAACAGATCCTATTTGGTTAGCAGCTTCATCATCATATCTTACCACTGCCTCTGCAACAGCTACTTATCTCAGTAGCGCTTCAGCGACAGCAACTTATCTACCGCTTGCTTTAGCCTCAGCTACCTATTTATCTCAACTAAACGCAGCTTCAACATATCTTACAATAGCAAACGCTTCATCTACTTATTTAACTATTACTTCTGCAGGAGAGACTTATCTTTCCATTGCCAATTGGCAAGGTTCGGAAGCATATAATATCACTCTTGCTTCAACTACAAACTGGAACACCGCATATAATGCTGTAACAGCTTCTTCTTCCCAGTGGATAGCATTCTGGAACGCTTCAAATACAGTACCTTATCTTTCTCTTGCTAATAACTTTACCGCTACTAACACTTTTGCCTTTGTTTCATCTACCGGATTGCAGATTAATGGGAATGGAAATATCACAGGAAATTTAATTGCAAACGCTGTAAGTTCAACTAACATCACTTCAACCAATATTTATTTGCCTTTTACTAATTCTTTTTTGGCTAGTGATGCAAACGGTAAGATAGTTGCCACATCAGCCCCTGCCGGAACAGGGGATAGTTTATGGAGTACTACATCTGACGGCATTTATTACAATTCAAAAGTTGGCATTGGAACAACAACATCTGCAACGTATGATGTTGCAATTCAAGGTTCGCTTTATGTTGATGAATTATATACCAGCGGCAATTCCATATATATGAATGGTCAAAAGATATTAGAAAGCGGTGATACGACTTTAAGTTTTACTGCCGATAACAATCAAAACTTAGCAGTAAAAACCTCAGGAAATGGCAATTTAACTTTAGGTGCCTTAGGTTCAGGAAGCGTACAGTTATCCGGGGCTTACAGTAGCAGTACTTTAACAATTGCTAATTCCGGAAATATTACCGCGCAAACTTACGTCGAAAATTCTGATATTGTTTTAAATGCATTAGGTACAAATTCTGATATTGCAATGTCTGCAACAAGAATTCTTTTGACAGCACCGACCATAAAATTAAACAGTTATACCGGTTTATTAACTGCAAATGACGGTATTATTACAACTACTTCAGCCTCTTCCTTGGGTCTTCCAACCTCTGCCTCAGGATTATTTGGACAAATTCCTGTCTATACCGGATCAGGAAACGCTTTAGCGCCAACTTCAACAATATTGTTAAGCAGTTCAAAAGGAGTTTCATTAGGTTCTAGCACTGCGGCAATAGGTTTGGGAGCAATTGTAGGTGGTTTGAACTCATCAGTAAATGGAGACGGTTCAGTGGCATTAGGTTTTTATAATTCCGTCGCTGATGGGGTATCAGGAGCAACTGCATTAGGATATATGAGTAATGCCGCAGGACAAGCGGCAGTAGCTATGGGACGTTTAGTAGTGGCAACAGGTACCGCTTCTATGGCATTTGGACAAAATATAACTGTTACGGGCGCTAATTCTGTAGGTATAGGGTTAAGTGCTGTTTCCAACACTTTGACATCATCCAATCATCTGGTTTCTCAAGCTAACGTTATGGCAATTATGGGAGGTAGTGTAGGAATTGGCAAAGTTTCTCCTGCTACAACTCTTGATGTTTTAGGCACTGTTTCTTCTACGGCATTGGTAGTTAACGGAAATGTCACCATAAGCGGTATAGCTACTATCGGCGCATTATCAGGCATAATGTATGCATCTTCAGGGTTAGTGGGTACTATTGCAACTTCATCCATTAGTCATAATCATTTAGGTGGATTACAGGGAGGAACAACTAATCAATATAACCATTTAACCGATGCGCAAGTTACCGCTTTGCATTCTGCTGTGACTATATCTGATACAGCTTCAGTCAATTTGTCCCTCAGTGGGCAGCAAATTTCAGCAGTTGTTTTGCCTGGAGGAGTCGATCACAATTCACTGTCTGGTTACAATACAAATGTTCATTATCTTCAAACGGAAATATCTAACGTTTCATCGAGTCTTGCAACGGGTATGCTTAAAGTTACAACAGGATCAGGTTTATTGTCATCGGTCGCGACTACAGGATCAGGAAACGTGGTTTTGGCAACTTCGCCGACATTAGTTACCCCGACTTTAGGTGTTGCGTCTGCAACAAGTTTAAATGTCGGATCAAGTAAGTTTTCAATCGATAGTAATGGAAATATAATTAAAATTAACAATATTACAAGTTCTTGGCCAAGCGTGCAGGGAGGAGCTGGAACGGTCTTAACCAATAATGGAAGCGGTACTTTTAGTTGGGCAACTCCCGCAACGGGCGGATCAGGAACAGTGAATTCTGGTGTGGCTGGATCGTTTACTTATTATCCATCTGATGGGACTACTGTTGATGATGCTAGTGACCTTACTTGGGATAATACTTTCAAAATATTAAAAATAAGCCCTACTGATGATACTTACGGATTTTTACAAGTGAGGAGAATTAATAGTGGTGGAGTCATGGGTACGATTTTAGCAACAACAACATATATTGCTCATGGTGAAAATCGTATGTCAAGTGATGGAAAAAGTGGCGCCAATACTTATATTTCCGGGGGAGGTAACGGATCTGGTGCTTCATATGGTGGACATGCTGGCAGTGTTGAAATTGCAGTTGGAGGCGACGGAGATGATGGAGGAGGTTTAGGTGGTGATATTTATATGGCAAAAGGCGGAAATGGCTCACCTTATGGAAATAGTGGAACTGTATATATTGGCAACCCATATAGCCCTTCAAATAAAGGTAATTTATTTGTTTATGGCAGAGTTGCGATTGGTACTACAACGTTTGCTACAAATACAAAATATTCATTAACTCTTCCTAATAATATGAATACCGGATACGGAGTTGCTTGGGGTTGGGATTCATTGTCAGATGATAGAATTAAAACAAATCAACAGCCTTTAAATTATGGTTTAGATGAAATACTTCAGTTAGTTCCCAAAAGGTATATGCAACATTCATCAGATATTATTGATGGAAAATTAGTGCTTACTGATGACGGAAAAGAGAACATTGGTTTGATTGCTCAAGAAGTTTACGGAATTATACCTGAAGCAGTTTCAAGACCGCAAGATGATTCTAAGAGTTTATGGGCTATAAGCTATGACAGTTTAATTCCCGTTATGATTAAGGCAATTCAAGAGTTATCTGTTAAAAATGATGATTTGAAATCTCAACTCTCAATGACTTCTAATGAAGATAGTAGCTTAATTAACGTTATTGACTCGTTTGCTTCGGAATCCATAAGAATACGGGAAAATATTATTTTGGAAAATTTATTTGTAGTAATGGGAGCTTCAAATTTTTATGGAACAATAACTGTTGTAGGGGAAGCGGGATTTAAATCAAAGGTTACTTTTGAAAAGGAAGTAGAATTTAAAGACCATATATTGGTAGATGAAGATACTGCAGGCACTGCAGTAATACAAAAAGGATCAACAAGCACAAAAATACTGTTTAAAAAAGAATATGGTATTACGCCAAAAGTCGTCTTTAATTTGCAAAGCAGTGGAACGCCAATTTTTACAAATTATTTGCTCTCTAATAAATCCAATTTAGGCTTTGATATTATTCTTGAAAATGAAGCCCCAATAGATTTGTACTTTGATTGGATTGCTCTAGCTTCAAAAGGTACACAGTCTTTAATATTTATAAGTGGTTGTACAGATATTACTGCCGTCAATTATGATTCATTAGCTACCATGGATGATGGTACTTGTAATTATGAAACTGCTTCTGAAAATGAACCTGTAACACTGGTTAATGTGTCTTCTACGGAAGAAACTATGGAAAGTGAACCTGTAATACCGATAAGTATTGTTTCTTCTACGGAAGAAACTATGGAAAATGAACTTGTAACACCGGTTAATGTGTCTTCTACTGAGGAGATAATTGGATGTACTGATTCTGAAGCAACAAATTATGATTCATCTGCAAATTTAGATGATGGAAGTTGCACTTATGAACAGATAGAAGAAAGTATAGTAATTGTTGAAGAAGCTGATGCAATAGAAACTATTATTACTGTTGACTAAAACATTATTGACAAAAATAATAAAATATTAGATAATAATATGTTACTCTCTTTTGTGAGGGAGTGTTGAGGTAGTACTTTAAAAAAACACCATAGGTGTTAAATAAACAAAATTTACCAAAGCCAAAGGCAAAGGAAAATGAGAAATGAAGAAGCTTATGATTTTAGGAATTGTTTTAGTTTTGGCCGTAAATTGTTTTGCGGATAGTCTTTCGCATACTCTTCTTGGATCTACTCTAACAACTGTTGGTCGGGGCAGAGGACTGCTTTTAAATCCTGCATGGGATGCTACCGGTACAAAACTGGCATGGTGTAACTACTATACCGGTGAGATTCTATATTGTGATTTAAGAAACCCTAATGAAGTAATTACTTTGGCTTCGGGTCAAGTCGATGCTATATCTTCAATAACATGGTCAGTAAATGGTGATTACATTCTCTTTACAAAAGTAGGTATTTCTCCTCATATTCTAGCAAAGGTGAAAGTTACAACAAAAGAGATTTTCGATGTTTTGTATCCGGAAGATATAGTAGGAGTTAGCGAGATTCGTGACCCTGTCATCATTGCATCCAAGCTTTACTTTGCAACTGATATTGGGATTTACAGTGTAGAAATAGTTGAAGGTGAAAACGGTCCGCTGGTAGTAGAAGGAACAGCCAAGAGTTTAGTAAGGGGAATGTATAGACGCCCTGCTGTCTCACAGGATGGATGTAATCTTTTGTTTGAAAAGGAGATATCGCCTTCTCAGACGCAGATTTGGTTGGTTACGGCTATAAATGCACTAACTACTCCAATTGAGGATTTGAATAATAGCAATAACTGTTATCGTGTTGATAACTCTGATACTTTCAAATTTAGTCCGAAGTTCTCACAAGATGCTAGTATGTTTTTTTACATCGAAGGAGCGATTGATATAGAGGTAATTATGGCAGGAGGAGATGATTTTTGTAGTAATATTCTCAAAACAAAAATCGCTTATTCTGACAAAATCAAGATTGGTGATTTTAATGCAACAAAGGAATTGAATCTTTATCATCAGTGGACTTCCATTGCAATTTCACCGGGTGGAAATAGAGTTGCAGGAACTGTTATTGGTGGTGTTGAATTCAATTCTGGTTACGGCTGTTCACTTGATGGCGGTTCTGCTTTGCTTGTTGGAAGTTTTGCCATTTTGTTTACTGCAGATATGACTGGAGAGGGTTTAAATGTTATTGAACAACCGAGAACCTTTCAAGATGGTTCTGGAACTATTGTAACTTCTGTGGCAAATACGGTTGTTGATGGAGAGGTGGGAACTTGCCATTTTGTAATGTACACCCCTGTTTCACCTTTTGAGAGTTTGCAGGAGATCGGGATTCTGGAAACTCCTCCGGTTAGATCATTTGCTCCAGAAAATACAAGCTTTGATCCGCCCTTGGAGGTAACTATTCCCATAACTCCGGTTGAATTATCTGGGAGTAGTACAGAAGACTATGAGGTAGTGTATCTTCCTGAAGTAGGAGAAAAGTCTCTTAATTTAGAAACTCTCGAAGTGATAGATAGAGGTGATAACTGGATTAAAGTTAAAGTTCCTCATTTTAGTGAAATCACTCTAATTCGAAGTTCTATGCTTATAAAGGACTCAGATAGAGATGGTTTAAGCGATGAGGATGAGGTTTTGTATGGAACCGATCCTCTTAATCCCGATACTGACGGCGATGGCTTGGGTGATGGTCGAGAACTGAACATTTTTGATACTGATCCTCTCAATCCCGACACAGACGGTGACGGGATGAGTGATGGAGATGAGGTAACATGGAGATATGATCCGCTTGATCCTATTTCATTTGGGCAACTCCCCCTATCACCGATCACTCTTTTGGTAGTTATACTAGCTGTCTTTGGCTTAGGAATAAGACGAATGCGTTTCGTTTAATCCTTGGTAAAGACTTTGCCATTCCGGTCCGCGGGATGGCTTTTTTTATTGTCAAAACTGCTATAATTTGCTAATGTTAAGTAGTTATTATTTAAAATATATGAAATTATCCTTTGATCTAAAGGAAATAAAAAAAATGTACAGTATTAGTTTTACGGTAGCTAATGCTGATATTAAAATAAAAAATGAAGGAAGTTATTTAGGTATTCTATGGTATCTTTTAAACCCTATATTAATGTTCCTTGTTTTATGGTTCGTATTTTATCAAAAACTTGGTAATGAAATATCTTTATATCCCGCTTATTTATTAATTGGTATCATTTTATTTAATTTATTTCAAATGACAACCAATGAATCGGCAACTGTCTTTTTGAATAATAGGAACCTTGTTAAATCTGTTAAGTTCCCATACATATCACTGGTAGTCGCTTCAGTTGTAAAAACTCTTTTTACGCATTTATTTGAATTTGCCATATTATTGGTTGTTTTAATACTTATGGGAATTAACTTGTGGGGGATTGTTTTTTATCCACTAATTCTTATTTTTTATTTATTATTTATTTACGGTGTTTCACTAATTTTATCAGTTATTACAGTTTATATTATTGATTTTGGCAATTTATGGCGATTCCTTATTTTTTTACTTTGGTTGGCGACCCCAATTTTTTATTCATCTTCACAAAGTGACCTGAGCCAAATAATTAATAAGTTTAATCCATTATACTACTTTATTTCTATGATGAGATCAACTGTTTTGTACGGCAAAATGCCACCATTTATTGTAGTATTAATAGCGCTTTCGTTCTCTTTAGGATCATTTTTACTTGGTAGTATTTTATTTAGAAAACTGAGGTATAACTTAATAGAAAAAATATAATGCAAATTATAAAAGCTGAAAATCTTTCAAAACTATTTCATATTAAAACAAGTGGCAGATTTTGCGCTTTGGGTCAAATTTTAGATTTTTTACATTTTAAAAATAATTCTAAGAAGCAACTATGGGCGCTAAAAGATGTAAATTTTGAAATTAATTCTGGTGAAACAGTAGGTTTGATTGGCAATAATGGCGCAGGAAAAAGCACTCTATTAAGAATTATCTCAGATATATATGGTCCTACCAGCGGCAAAATTACTGTTAACGGCAATGCAATTTCTGTTATAAATTTTTATTTCAGTTTAAATTCCAGATTAAGCATGAGAGAAAATATTCTTTTAAGCTGTTCGTTATATGGCTTGTCTTCTTCAAATATAAAAAAGCAAGTAGATAAGGTAATTGAATTTGCTGAATTAGAGGAATTTGTTAACCAACCATTGTACAAACTATCCAATGGCATGTTGCAAAGATTAATATTTTCAATTGCTCTTTATAGTATAAATGAAGCAGATGTAAATATTTTATTATTAGATGAAGTGCTGGCAGTGGGGGATAATAATTTTATAAATAAATCAATTAAAAAATTAACAGAAATTTTCGGTAGTAAACTTACAATAATAATGGCGAGTCATAATCTTAATGACATTATATCTTGGTGTCAAAGAACTATATGGTTAGATGCTGGCCAGCTTGCCATGGATGGTTTAACGTCTGAAGTTTTACCTGCCTATAAAAAAACTCTAAAATTTTAGTTTTATATTTGAAGTCATTTGCCTAACTGTTTGTATATGGAAATTGTTTTCCATTAAGTAAAAGTATAGTTTTTTAAAATAATCAGTTGGCCAAGGACAGAATCCATCATCATCCAATCCATGGGCTCTAATTATAATCCAGCTATTTGAAGGAGTTTCATTTATTTTTTTTATTGCTCTTTCGATTGTTAATCCATTTTCAAAAGGATCGAAAGAAGTAAGATTCTTCAAATCAATTTTTTCCAATGAATTAAAAATTTTTTTACCGTCGCATAGTCTTATGGAATCATAAGGAAGAGTTTTATTGAATTTTAGTCCGTAGGGCATTGCCATAGAATAAGGAGCGTCTCCAAACTTATTTATAAAATCAAACGATTGGATATATTCTTTTTCAGTGTTGGAGTTTTCTGGCTTTAAATGCGAAAAAGAATGTGATCCAATTTCATGGCCCTTTTGGGCAATTATTTTCCAATCGCTTATTGATCCGTGGTTATGAAAAATATTGGCGTAATCGGTTATTGTAACTTGTCTCGGTTCAATCCACCCGGTCACAACATAAAATGTAGCGTTATGGGGCGTTATTATATCGCTGATTTTAAATGCGCTTTTTATCAGCCCATCATCAAAGGTTAATGATACAAATCTATTAATTTTTTGTTTTTTAAATATGTTCATTTATAAATATTTTCTTAAATATTTAAGTTGTTTGTACATTTTATTTTTTGTCTCAAACAATAAAACAAAATCTCCTTTGATGCAAAATAATTCAAGCGGGAAAAATATAATTTCTTTTAAAAGGAATTTACAAAAAAATAATGGACAGTCAATTTTAAGATTCCGTTTAAGTATGTACTTGGTTATAAGTGAGAGATTGAACATCTTAACTGTTTTATTTAGATATTTATCAGAGTAAGCTCCATTTCCTAGGCGATAAATCGAAGGTTCTCTATAATGCCTTATGGAATGGTTATCTATAAAATATTTTGCTTCCGGCCAAAAAGTTTGAATTTGAGTAAGTAAGTCTCTTTCTTCATAAAAAAATGAGATTTGTTCGTTAAATGAAATAAAATTAAATATTTTTTTTCTTAAAGATAAATTACCTCCGGATATCATTTCAATTAAGGGGGCGTCGTAAATAAGATTTTTTTTATAGATCATGTCATATATCTGTCCTTGCCCTAAAAGAAAATTACCCTGATAATAATAGTTATAAATTCTGTTTAGCCAGTCGGTGTCTACTTGGCAATCATCATCAACGAGTACTATCAATTCTCCAGCTGAGTTTTTTATGCCTTTGTTTCTGGCCCTTGAAACACTTACTCTTTTTTCCTTATAAATTTTATAAGTTATTTTGTTTTTAACATATTTTGATAGATAATCAAATGTTCCGTCAGTTGAGTTATTATCAACTATTATTATTTCATATTTGCATTTGTTAAAAT
>CAYGKC010000001.1:0-295 GCA_964350585.1 uncultured Gammaproteobacteria bacterium | reverse complement strand
AAATTTATTTTTTCAATGCTTGGAAGAATATTTTTTTGTAAGGAATTTAATCTGTTTCGAGTAACTATAACAATAGAGATTTTAGTAATTTTGTCATTAAAAATTTCCTTAATTGTTTTACATATTATTTTTTTTGGAAGTGTATTATTATCATATTTAAAGTTTAAATATTTATAAATATTACTTGGAAAATAGAAAATATAGTTTTTTATATCAATGGGAATTAGTTTGAGTAAATAATTCATTTTAATTGCTTAATTTAAAAATTTCTTTATCATTTACTACTCTATTAACT